>JBAZRU010000551.1:0-5098 GCA_041662805.1 Candidatus Hydrogenedentales bacterium
CCTGCGCTATCAGGACACAGAGAAGGTCTTACTCGTGTAGTCCAAGGTCAGGGGCGGCGCGGCAGCACGCATCGGAAACCGACCGTCGGCAGGCGCGATTCAGGGAATAGTCCTTTGCGCGCCGAACATCTGAGTTCCTGTGGTGGCGAATTCCAGGACCCGCCACGCACTGTCCGCCGGGGCGGACCGAGTTGCGCCGCTGTATCGCGTTTCGCGGGGTCGTAGGGCAGAAACCAATCCAGCGTCCATTCGTGCACATTGCCTGCCATATCCTGGATGCCATCGGGCGTGGCGCCATCTTCGTGCATTCCAACGATGGACGGCATATTGAGATGGTCGCCGTAATTGGCGCGGTTCGAATCGGGTTCATTGTTGCCCCATGGGTAGCGGCGATTCTCCTTGCCGCGGGCTACGAATTCCCACTGCGCTTCGGAGGGAAGTTGCTTGCCAGCCCACTGGGCATAGGCCATTGCATCTTCCCAGGAGACACCGACGACTGGTTGCTGTTCGCCGCCGTAGTCGCGCTGGCCCCAGAACTTGGGGTTGGGATGGGCAGTGGCTTCCAGAAATTCCGCATATTGGCCGACGGTAACCGGGTGGATGTCAATGTGAAATGGTTCGACGTAGGTTTCGAACGGCGGCGCTTCGTCGGGAACGGACGCGTTCCCCATAAGGAAGCTTCCCCCTTCCATGAGTACCATTCCCTCGGTGGAAACGTGTCGGCCTTCTTCCTGTGCGCCGGCGGCGAATTGCGCGCGGCGGTACGACTCCGTATAGGCCCGCAGCAGGTCCCGTCGAAATTCGCCCGCGCTCTGCCACCGATCCTCCGGCGCTTCCTTGATTGCCTTTTCAAGGATGGCAAGCAGTGAAGGGGCAACGTCTTCACGGGCTCGCTGTACTTCGACTTGTTCTTCAAGCGGCGTGCGCAATGTCAGCATTTCGCGAAACATGAGGCCGACAGCGTAGAGGTCGGCGCGCAAGTCGACTTCGCTGTGCCTGAGTTGCTCGGGCGCGGCGTAGGCCTCCGTGCCCACGACGCTCGAGCGCTTTCCCTTTTCCCTCGATCCGCTTTCGTGGTGCCCTTCATCCAACACCTTGGCCAAGCCGAAGTCGAGCACCTTGACGCGTTCGCCCGGCTGCAGCATGACATTTTCCGGCTTCATGTCGCGGTGAATGACGGTGCGGTGCGCATAGTCGAGCGCGTCGAGGATCTGCGCCGTGAGGTCCACGGCCAGCCTCACGTCCATGAACCTGCGCACGGTGCGAAAGTGGCGTAAGACAGCGCGCAACGACCGGCCGGCGAGGAACTCCATCGAGAGGTACATGATGCCCTCGGGAGTCGCGGCGACATCGTGTACGGCGACGATGTTTTCGTGGCGCAACCGCCGGGCGATTTGGGCCTCGTGAATAAAGAGCTGGATGCCTTTCTGCGTCTGCAGCAGTTGGGGATTCAGGAATTTCAGTGCGACGCGCTCGTTCATCAGCGTGTCCCGAGCGCTGTACACAACGCCCATGCCGCCTTTTCCCAGCGGACCTTCGATTTCATAGCGGCCTTCAATACTGGCGCCCACCTCAAAGGCAAGGGCCATTTCGTCTTCCGGCTGAACGCCACGGGGAATCGTGAGCGAGGAACCGCATCCGAAGCACACGCCGGAGCGGCCCTGCACGGCGGGTGGCACAAGGAACTTCAGGCCACACTTGGAGCAGGTGACGGTTATCATACAAGTCTACTCATACTTTATGGAACCGGACTTGAGCGCGGAATGTCATCTTTCCCCCAAGTTCAATGAAAGGGGCGGGAAATACTTTAATTTCCCGCCCACGATTCGATATCACACTGTGCGGTTACTGTCCCAACGTGGCGAATGCCGCGAACTCTTCCGTAACGGGGAACTGCTCGCTCGGATATCGGACAAAAGACACGTGTCCGTCCATGAACAACACGTTGGACCCGCCGGGAACATGACTGAAATTCTGCACTAAAGTGCTTAGCACGTCAAAATAAACTGCGACTTCCGACTGCCCCAGCGCCGAAGCCGCAGGATTGTTGATGTCGGAGATGAAGAATCGTTCAATGCCTTCGCGAAGCCGGCGTACTTGAAGCACGCCCAACGAGGGGTGGGTCATCTCGAAATCCTTGTCCGGCGCCAGATACACACTTGCCATCTGCGTGGCCACATCGAGGATGTCCGGCCAACCCTCCAGCCAAGTATTGTCGGGGATTGCGAAACCAATGTACCCATACGAAGCATCGCCTTGGTCGGCAAGACGGGCCATGTCAATATTTCCGCTTGCGTCCACCCATATTTGCGTGGGGTCTCCGTTCGGATTGAGGACATTTCCTCCTTCGGCATCGGATGGGCAAATCATAACCGAGACATCAGTCAGATACTCGGGGTAGAGCGTTGCCGGCTCGGGTGTGGAACTGTTCGCAGTAGTCTTGGGAGGCCACTTCTCGCCTTTCGACTCGTTCGCATACATTTTGAAGACCACACCCATTTGTTTCAGGTTGTTTTGACAGCTCGCCCGACGCGCCGCCTCCCGCGCACGCGCCAAAGCAGGCAAGAGAATTGCTGCAAGGATTCCGATGATGGCGATAACAACAAGCAGTTCAATGAGCGTGAAAGCACGTTCTTCCGTTTTCAAGACTCATCCTCCCTTTTTGCTGACTACACCCATTTGCAGGCACGCGCACCAGCCTTTACACGCACCTCTCCAACCCCATTCATGTTATTGGTATCACATGCGTTACAGGTTGCGGGATACACCCGGATTCGTGCGCAAATATTTAGGAGGACCATCGCGAGGGGCCGTGATTTGTTCCCCACCCAAGTGACATCCCTCGCGGCTCAAGTCTAGCATTGCGTTCGTGAATCGGCAAGAACAATCCCATGAAAGGCGCGTATCGGGATTGCTGAAAGGCCGATAGTATTTGCATCAGTTTGGCGCCGCGTGGTAGCATGACGTGTCCACTCTCGGAGAGATGACCGAGTGGCTGAAGGTGGCGGCCTGCTAAGCCGTTGTACGGGTTTTAGCCTGTACCCCGGGTTCGAATCCCGGTCTCTCCGCCATTTTTCCTTCCTGCCCTTCCCCGCGAAAGTGTGCCTGTTTTTCCATGAGAACAGGACGGATCTGTCGGATATGACGGATCGGACCGATGGATGCGTATAGCCGGCAACGGACCCGCCACCCAATGCACATGACGTAGCGCATGGCTTCCCTGCCGGTTGCGTGATGGGAAAACCTTCAGTATTATCGCGGGAAAGGATGTATAACTGCTGCGTCGAGGCCGCGGCATTGGCGTTGCCCGCGGCACGTACGCCTGAGTTCGCGTGGTATGCACGGACGGCCCGGCGTTGCCGGGAACGAGGAGAAAAGCCATGACGCGAGTGTTGGTGCCGTTGGCCCAGGGATGCGAGGAACTGGAGGCCATCACGATCATCGATTTGCTTCGCCGCGCGGATATCACCGTGGTCACGGCGGGGCTGACGGACGAGCCAGTCGTGGCAAGTCATGGCGTCACCATTACTCCGGACACGACGCTGGACAAGGCTTTGGGAGACACGTTCGATATGGTCGTGCTTCCCGGTGGATTGCCCGGAGCGGACAATCTCAACAATGATGAGCGGATCCACTCGCTTGTGAAGAAGATGGCCGCGGGCGGGAAGTATGTGGGCGCCATTTGCGCGGCCCCAATCGTCCTGGGAAGGGCAGGCGTGCTGTCTGGAAAGAAGGCGACGAGTTATCCCGGATTTCTGGACAAGATGGGGCTACGCGATGTGACTTGCACGGGCAACGCCGTTGAACGCGACGGGAAGATTGTGACCGGTCGCGGACCGGGAACGGCGATGGATTTCGCGTTGGAGATCATCGCTATGTTGCGAGGAACTGAAATACGAAATAACGTGGAAGAAGCGCTGGTGCGCAACTGACGTTGCGATGGCGCATAGGGGGATGGTTCGATGTTTTACTCAGGCATTTCGGACGAAGCGGGTCCGGCAATCGAAACGCAGATTAAAGCCCATCAAGAGTTGGGTTGGAAGTACATGGAGTTGCGGCTGGTCGATGGGCAGAACTTGACGATGCTATCGGACAAGGCGTTCGACGCCGTGTACGACAAGGTTTCGGCGGCGGGCATGTATGTGTCGTGTTTCAGCAGCGCCATCGCCAATTGGGCGCGGCCAATTACGTGCGCCGCAACCATCGACATTGAGGATTTGCAGCGGGCGATTCCGCGCATGCACCGGTTCGGCACGCCGTTCATCCGGGTGATGAGCTATCCCAACGATCCGAAAGAACCCCTTAGCGACGAGGAGTGGCGCGAAGAAGCCATCGACCGCATGCGTGAGCTTGCAACGATTGCCGAGGACGGCGGAATCACGCTGGTCCACGAGAATTGCAGCGGTTGGGGCGGACTCTCCGCGGAAAACAGCAACATCCTGTTGGGCGAAGTGGACAGCCCCGCGCTCAAGGTCGTTTTCGACACGGGCAATCCCGTGACGTATGGCCAGGATGCGTGGGAGTATTACCAGGCGGTATACGACGACATCGTGTACGTGCACATCAAGGATGCGCGGAAAGTGGATGGCAAGGACGAGTACACATACTGCGGCGAAGGCGACGGATATGTGCGCGAGATCGTCGGCGACCTGCTGAAACGCGGGTACAACGGTGGGTTCTCCATCGAGCCACACCTCGCGGCGATCATTCACACTGGCCAGAAGGCGAACAACGACGAGCAGTTGTATCAGTCGTATACGGAATATGGCCGGCGCTTGATGCGCATTGTGGAAGAAGTCTCGGGGAAGAACACTTAACCGTAAACGAAACTGGAGGAAGGTGACGTGGCGCTTCGGAAGACGCAGATCAACGCATTCTTCGGCACGTTATTCGCAATCATCGTGTTGGTCGTATTTGCGGCAATCGCAGCGGCGGCTATGGGTAAGCGCATTCCTGGCTTGAGCGCGATCTCCGACGCACTGGGCATGGGATCGTGAGCGCCTGGGGGCGACGTGGGCGTTCGCTTGCGGCAGTAGCGCTCGCCTTCGTGAGCGTCTCTGCTTTTGCCCAAGAGCTACCCGAAATTCCACCCTACTCC
>JBAZRU010000552.1:0-5078 GCA_041662805.1 Candidatus Hydrogenedentales bacterium
TTTTTACTTCCGGACGACGGGCGTGACGGGTTCGATGCAGTTGGCCGACGGGGTGGAAATGGTCATGCCGGGCGACAACATTCGCATTACGGCAGAGCTGATCACGCCCATCGCCATGAACGAGAACCTGCGGTTCGCGGTACGCGAAGGCGGCCGTACGGTCGGCGCGGGCGTCGTGACGAAAATCATCGAATAGTAGTTTCGGTGTCCAGATTGAATTTGAATGCGTAGGTTGGTAGGATTGTACGGCTTTCCGGTACTTGATGCTTTCGGCAGCCACGAGGCAAATCCACCCGCCCCGGCACGTAGACAGGAGAATCCTGTTTCTTGCCGGACATGGCGAGGGGGTGCGATGTCTGAATCGCGAGAGCGGAAAGAACGGCAACTTGCCATCGTGAACTGTAAAGACCTTTTCCGCAGGGCTGTAGCTCAATTGGCTAGAGCAGGGGCCTCCAAAGCCCAAGGTTGGGGGTTCAAGTCCCTCCAGCCCTGCCAGTTTTCGTAAGTAACCGCTGCTCGGGCAGCCCCAAGGCGCGTGTAAGAAGGAGTCCCATGGCTAAACAGATTGCCGCTACGGCAACGAAGCCGAGTGTGGTGACACGTATCCGCGACTTTTACCAAGAAGTCATTACCGAGTTGGGAAAAGTCGCTTGGCCGACGAAGGTGGAGTTGAAATCCAACACGACAATCGTCATGTGCACCTTGGTGCTCCTTGGAGCGGTTGTCGGGCTCTATGACTTTGTGTTCCTGAGAATAGTGTCGTTCTTGATCTGGCTGGTTTAGGGAGTCGCATGGTGACGAGCGAAGAGATGACCGGCGAGAACGCCGACCCGGAGGCAGTTGACGAAACTGCCGAAGTCGGAGAAGAAGGCGAACAGGCGCCCATCGGGAAAAAAGACGATGGAATCAAGCGTCGATGGTACGCCGTGCATGCGTATTCCGGACAAGAGGCAAACGTCAAGAAAAATCTTCTGATCCACGCAGAGCAAGGTGGCCTGAAAGACCTGATAGGCGATATCTTGGTGCCAATGGAAGAGGTCGCGGAAATCAAGTCCGGCGAAAAGAAGATCTCGCGGCGGAAGTTCTTTCCAGGATATGTGTTGATTCAATTGCCCGTTCACCCGGAGCGCAATCCCGAGCTCTGGCACATGATCAAAGAGACACCGGGGGTGAGCGGATTCATCGGTTCGCGCACAGTTCCCGTGCCTTTGGACGACGGCGAAGTACAGGCGATCATCGAAGAGATTCGCGGCGAGCGCGAACGTCCGAAACCGAAAGTTAAGTTCGAGTCCAGCGAACGGGTAAAGATAATCGACGGACCATTCTCCAACTTCATGGGCAACATCGCGGACATCAATCACGAACGCGGCACATTGAAGGTGATGGTAGAGATATTCGAGCGGCTAACAAGCGTTGAAGTGGAATTTTGGCAAGTAGAGAAAATGTAGCGGATCCGGTCTTTCGGGGCCGCTTACCGCAGAGGTGCATGGAGCAAAGTCATGGGCAAGCCAGCAAGAGGTAAAGGCAGGAATGTAGTCGCGCAGGTGAAACTGCAGTGTCCTGCCGGACAGGCCACTCCCGCGCCGCCGGTCGGGCCGGCGTTGGGTCAGCACGGCGTGCAGATCATGGAATTCTGCAAGCAGTTCAACGAACGGACGAAAGACCAGCAAGGGCTGATCATCCCGGTCGTCATTTCCGTGTGCGAGGACCGGTCCTTCACGTTCATAACGAAGAGTCCGCCCGCGGCAATCCTGTTAAAGCGCGCGGCGAAGCTCGCGAAGGCATCCGGCACGCCCAACAAGATCAAAGTTGGGACCGTGACGAAGGCTCAAGTGAAAGAGATAGCGGAGCTCAAGAAGGAAGACCTGAACGCGGCGACGGTCGAAGCGGCCATGCGCATGGTCATGGGCACCGCGCGGAGCATGGGGATTACCATCGAGGCCTAAGCCTCGTGGATGTGGAATCACGGTTGAATGTGGGAGGGCCTCGAGGCCCGTCGGCACCACGAAAGGAATGAGACGATGCCAAAGCAGAGCAAGCGGGTGACCGCGCTGAAAAGCAAGTTGGAGCAGAAACAGATCTACACGTTGACCGACGCCTGTGCCAGCGCGAAGGAATGCGCGACAGCCAAGTTCGACGAAACCATCGAAGTGGCGTTTTTCCTGGGCGTCGACCCACGACACGCCGATCAGATGGTGCGCGGCACGGTCTCGTTGCCGCACGGCACGGGCAAGCCCGTTCGTGTAGTTGTATTCTGCAAACAGGCGGAACAGCAAAAGGCTGCCTTGGAAGCCGGCGCCCAGGAAGTTGGCGCGGAAGAGCTAGTCGCGAAAGTGCAAGGCGGCTGGACGGATTTCGACGTGGCGGTCGCCGCTCCCGACATGATGGGCGACGTCGGTAAACTGGGTAAAATTCTCGGGCCGCGCGGCTTGATGCCTAGCCCGAAGGCGGGAACCGTGACGCCGAAGGTGGGCGATGCGGTAAAAGACATCAAACGAGGCAAGATTGACTTCCGTGTGGACAAGAATGCAAATCTGCATGTCCCGGTTGGCAAGGCATCGTTTACCAATCAGCAGATCGAAGAAAATGCATCGGCGGTAATTCAAGCCGTTTTGAAGGCGAAGCCCGGAGCGTGCAAAGGGACCTACCTCAAGTCGTGCACGATGAGCAGTACGATGGGACCCGGATTCAGGTTGGACGCCGCTTCGTTGACATCGTCGTTCAAAGGGGCCTAAACAGGGCCTTCGCGCGAGCGCAATTCCCGGTAGGGCGCGCCCCATTGTTATGGGTGAGACGCGCAATTCAAGGGCAACCAGTGGAGTTAAACAACGCATGAGCAGGCGAATTCTTTTTACCTCGGAATCGGTTACCGAAGGGCATCCCGACAAAGTGGCCGACGCGATTTCGGACGCCGTGTTGGATGCGATGATTGAGCAGGATCCCATGAGCCGCGTGGCTTGCGAAACCCTCGTGAATACAGGGCTTGCCGTGGTCGCGGGCGAAATTACCTCCAAAGCGATTGTGGATATTCCCGCGGTGGTTCGCAAAGCCATCGTGGACATCGGCTATGTGGGTGGCGATTCTCAGTTCGATGGAAACACCTGTGCGGTGCTCGTGAACTTGGACAAGCAGTCCCCCGATATTGCCATGGGCGTGAACGAATCGGCCAATCACGAGCAGGGCGCGGGCGACCAAGGTATGATGTTCGGGTATGCGTCGAACGAGACCCCCGAATTGATGCCGCTGCCGATAGCGTTGGCGCACAAGTTGGGCCGAAAGATGTCCGAATTACGCCGCAACAATACGTTGCCTTGGTTGCAGCCGGATGGCAAAACCCAGGTGACGATCGAGTATGTGGACGACAAGCCGGTGCGCGTGGACACAATCGTGATCTCGAACCAGCACTCGGCGAGCGTCACGCAGGAAGAAATCAGAAAGCAGCTCATCGAACAGGTTATCAAGCCGATTGTCCCGGCGAACCTGGTGAACGGCGAAGTCAAATATCATATTAATCCGACCGGCCGCTTCGTGGTAGGCGGCCCCGTGGGCGATAGCGGACTGACTGGGCGCAAGATCATCGTGGACACGTATGGCGGCATGGGCCGGCACGGTGGCGGCGCGTTCAGCGGAAAGGACCCCTCCAAGGTGGATCGCTCCGCCGCCTACATGGCGCGCTATATCGCGAAGAACGTCGTGGCCGCCGGTATCGCCGAACGCTGCGAAGTCCAATTGGCCTATGCCATCGGCGTCGCGCAACCGGTCTCAATCAATGTCACGTCCTTTGGCACGGGCAAGATCGACGACGACAAGATCAGCAAGATTCTGTTGGAGCATTTCGACTGCCGGCCCGCCAATATCATTAAGGTTCTAGACCTTCGCAAGCCCATTTTCCGCAAGACGGTCGCCTATGGCCATTTCGGGCGAGAAGACCAGGGCTTCCGCTGGGAAGAAACCGATCAGGCGGACGCGCTTCGCAAGAAGGCGGGCCTCTAGTCCAAGAGGCGTTATTATTCAGGGGTGGGATCCGCGCCGCATTGGCGGGCGGACAGACAGAGCAAAACGCCGTGCCGTGCAAACGGCAATCACGGCGATTCGCGGATGAAAGAAAAGGAGTTTCCGATTCATGAGTTGTTTCTTGACGGCTCGGGACATGAACGACGACAGGCGTCCCGAGCAGCAGAAGCCTTGGATTGTGATTTGCAAGGACAACGCGCGACTGGTGTTGCGTCCGAGTCAGCCGATCTCGATGCCTATGCTGAGCGCTTACAACTAGTTGTATATAGAATTGTTTGAACCCCCGGGCCGTTGCGATGCAACCGTCCGGGGTTCTTGTTTTGTTGGGGCAAAATGAGAATTGGCATGGAGCGCGCAGGGTCGCTGGTGGCGCCAAAGTGGAATGGGCACAGTAGGTGAAGCTGAGGGAGGACAAACGCCTTTGCCCCGCTTTTCACGCCGTGTTATACTCGGCCTCGTAGGTGGGGATTTGCCAAGGTTTTGAGTCTTCTTGCGGAAGGGATTCGAGAATGGAACTAGATGTTGTGTCGCTGGGGCTTTCTTGCGCCGATGTAATGGTGCGCCCGGTAGACGCATTTCCGGAGAGGGGCAAGTTGTCGCTTGTGCCGAACCTCGAGATTCACTTGGGGGGATTGGCGGGCGTAACAGCGACGGTATTGTCCCGGCTGGGGTTGCGTACGGCATTCATGGGGAAGTTGGGGGAAGACGGCTTCGGCGATTACATTTTGGGAGACCTGCAACGCCACGGCGTTTGCGTTGACCGTGTATTGCGGACCTCCGATGCGGGCACACCCGCGACGGTCGTGCTTATTGGAGAAGATGGAGAACGCACCTTCCTGCATCATCCGGGGTGCAGCGCCCTGTTGAAGGAAGGCGAAGTCGATTTTGACTTTATTCGCACAGCTCGGCACCTGCACTGGGGTGGTCCGGCGGTCACAGCCGGCCTGGACGGGGAACCGATAGGCCGAGTTTTGAAGTGTGCGAAGGAATTCGGCTTGACGACGTCCATGGATACATGCTACGACGGTCAAGGAAAATGGTACGCGCGAATTGAACATGCACTG
>JBAZRU010000553.1:0-5077 GCA_041662805.1 Candidatus Hydrogenedentales bacterium
GGAAGACCGCTCTGGCATCTACGTGCGGCGCGACACAGGCCTCCGCGACCCTTATTCCTCCTGCAACAAAAGGAGTCCTTACAGTGACGACAGCATCCAAAGTCGGGATCGGCGTCGGAGCCGTTGCCGCGATTGCCGCGCTGGTGTGGTTCAGCGGTTTGGTGACCATAGTAAAGACAACTCCCGAACTGAGGGGGGGTGATCCGGGCAGCGCTACGCCGATTCAGCAGACCCTGGAGACTCCGTTGGCATCCGCAACACAAGCAAGCAACGTTGAGACATCGGTGACTGCCGGGGCCGCGCCTCTGTCCACCGCGCAGGACCCGCCCATCGCAGGCGTGTGGCAAGTCGTGTCGTGCACATTCAGTGGGCCACCGAGTGGCCAGCCGGAAGAGGTGTTCGACATTGGCGACACACCCAATGGGCCTCCGCTCGTGCAGGTGACGGCGCAAGGCGGCTCGCTTACAATTTCTTTCCTTGAACCGTGGAATCAACAAGTGCCTTGGGCGCTTAAGGGCACGCGCGATCAGCAATCGGTAGAACTTCGCGCCGACAAGCAAGAACCGCCCTTGGTCATCCGGGGCGGCTTCAATTCCAATTGGACGCAGCTCACCGCGGAGGGCGGATGCAGCCTGGAGGATGCGTCGCCGGAGTATCTCAAGAAGCGCGAGGAGATGCCCGAGGTCCTCGCCGGATTGGAGGCAATGCGCTTCTCGATCAAGCTAAAGAAGCTGGGAGACGCCGAGAGCGCAGCGAGGCTGGTAGTCGAGGATACGCTAGAGAAGTGGCGCTTGGAAGCCAAAGCGTTTGCTAAAGCTATCGGGGCGTATGCGAAGTCGCACAAGGGCGCGCTACCATCAGACTTGGCCGAGCTTGCAAAGGAAGGACTCATCGACGAGTCTCTGTTGAAGGAAGCGCCGCATCGAACGTTGCAGTACGCGGGCGGAGCGATACCGGCGGAATTGTTGGATGACGGCACGTCGTGGGATCAGTTCAACCTGACGGAACCCATCGGTGAGCGGATCGTTTCGTGGGAGGCCTATCAACAGATGCGTTGGGGCAAGGATTCTCCCATTCTCTCCCCCGCACTCACCATCGAGTACGACGAGCCTTATCTCCTGGTTTCCATCGATGCATTCGGAAACGCGATGGAACGGGACTACCGCATCGACGCCCCGGGCGCGGAAGATACGGCCGAGGCCCGCGCCAAGTCGCAACTCAACCTCAAGGGCCTCGTGCTCCTAATCGACGCCTTTACGCGCGCGCATGACGGCATGTTGCCCGGAGGATGGTGCTCGATGTACCCGGATGACACAAACGTCAGGTCGTTCCTCACACACCCGCTCGACCAACCGGGGACTGTATCCTATGTCATGTTGATATCGGGTCAAGATCTGACGGCGTTCATCGATACCGCGGGGGCCACCGCACAATCCGCGGGGGAATCCGCGGATGCGGCAACACTTTCGGGCGAGATCCCTTTGCTCGCGGAAGCCCGGGAGCATGGAACGAATCCGGCGGGCCGTAACGTTACGTTCGCTGACGGACGTATCGAGTTCATGACTAGCGAGCAATTCGCGCAGGCGTGCCAGCGATTCGGGATTGCCGTGCCTTAATGCCGGCCAGACCCAGGGCGCGACGCGGATTCAATCGCAGAATCCGATCTGGCCGTTTCGGTTGTGACATTGTATATAGGGTAGGACACAACCGACGGCGGAGAATCGGCCTTGGGCATTTCCGAGCACATGCTGGTGGAAACGTGGATTCGCTCTCGCGACGGCGAGGCCTTCAAGAGTATTGTCGACACCTATGGGGGCATGGTCTACGCGAGCGCAAAGCGCATTCTCGGAAGTGCGGCCGACGCCGAGGACCTGACCCAGGAGTGCTTCGCGGCACTCGCCGGGTTGAAGCACCCCCCCAAGGCTCCGCTGGGGCCTTGGCTTCATCGGGTGGTCGTCAATCTTTCGCTCAACCGCATCAAAGCGGATCGCTCGCGAGAAGTGCGTGAAGGACGATTCGCCGCCGCTACTCCGCACGTGGTCGAACCCACTTGGCCAGAACTTGAGCGGATACTCGACGAGACCATTGCGGACCTTCCGGAACGCCTTCGGGCGCCCATCGTCGCCCACTACCTGCTGGGCAAGTCGCACAATGCCATTGCACAAGAGATGGGCCTTTCGCGCCAGGCGGTGACCTACCGCGTGGAAAAGGCAATCGAGAAGCTACGCTTCTCTCTGCAACGGAAGGGCGTCACCCTTGCGGGGACAACATTGATCGCGTTTCTTGGCAGCCAAACGGCGGATGCATTGCCGCCTCCTCTGGCTTTGTCGCTTGGCAAGACGGCCTTGGCATCGGCCTGCGGTGCAACTCAGGCATCGACGGCTATTGTTCCTCTGGCGGTGAAAGGAGTTCTCGCAGTGACTACAGCAACGAAAGTGGGGATAGGTGTGGGCGCAGCCGTGGCAGTCGCAGGCTTGGTATGGTTCAGCGGAATGGTGACCACGGTGAAGATACCGCCAGAGCAGAGGACAGTTGATGCGGGCGCTGCTGCTCCCCCGGCGCAAGAATACGCACAGACCCCATCGACATCCTCAGCCCCTTCAAAGGCAGAGGAGACCGCGCCAGCGGCCGAGGCTGCATCCTCCGTGCAGGACCCGCCCATCGCGGGGCTGTGGCAAGTCGTGTCATGCACGTGGAACGGAACACCAAGCGGTCAGCCCGAGGAAGTTTTCGACCCCAGCCGCATGCCGCCGGGATCGACCAATCCTAACGAACCGCCGCTGGCGCGGTTGGAGACTCATGGCGACTCGTTCACGATTACCTTCCTTGAACCGTGGAAACTACTAGCGCCATACGAGACGATGACAGGAACGCGTGATCGACAAACGGCCGTGCTTCGTGCAGGAGAAGAGCGCTTGCCATTGGTCATCCGAGGTAGTTTCAGTTCCAATTGGATGCAGTTCACCGCGGAGGGCGGGTATAACTTAGAAGAGGCATCGCCGGTGTATCTCCTGAAACGTGCGAAAGACCCGGAGGCTTACGCCGATTCGGAAGCAAGCCGTCTCGCACTTGCCCTGAAGAAACTTGGGGCCGTTGAGAGCGCGGCACGCCTGGCCGCCGAGGACACGCTGGAGAAACGGCGTAAAGAGGTCGAATCGTTCGCCAAAGCTATCGCGGCGTACGCAAATTCTCACAACGGCGCGTTACCTGCGGACCTGGCCGCGCTTGCAAAGGAAGAGTACCTGGATGAATCCCTGCTGAAGGAAGCACCTCATCGAAAGCTGCTGTACGCGAATGAAGCGATACCATCGGAGCTGCTTGATGAAGGCACACCGTGGGATCGGTTCAATCTTGCGGAGCCCATCGGAGAGCGCATCGCGGCTTGGGAAGTCTATCAGCAAAAACGTTGGGGCAAGGACTACCCTCTCCTCTCTCCCGCACTCACGGTTGAATACGATGAACCCTATCTCCAGTTCTCCATCGACGCATTCGGTGAAACGGTGGAGCGGGACTACCGTGTGGACGCTCCGGGCGCGGAGGACACACTCGAGGCCCGCGACAAATCGCAACACAACCTGAAAGGACTCGCACTCCTTCTACATGTTTTCATGAGCACACACGACGGCATTCTGCCCAGAGGTTGGTGCTCTGTGTATCCGGATAACACGAACGTCGCGTCGTTCCTTACGCACCCGCTGGACACGCCGGGGGCGTGTTCTTATGTGATGCTAATCTCGGGCGAAAATCTGATGGCGTTTGCCGAGGCCGCGGCCGCCACCGAGCAATCCGCGACGGGGAAAACCTCGGACGCGGCGAAACTCTGGAGCCAAATCCCTCTCGCCGCGGAAGTCCGCGGTCATGGAACGAATCCAGCGGGCCGCTGCGTCGCCATGGCCGACGGACATGCCGAGTTCCTGACCAGCGAAGAATTCACCCAAGCCTGCGAACGTTTCGGCATCGCCGTCCCGTAGCGCTGGCGAATCCAAGGAACCTCTCGACCACCCTCCTCAATCCGGACTCTCTCCACCCCTCGGTTTGCTTCGAGCAGCCCCAAGTTTCACTTCAATTGCGCCCATGAATCGCGATCTGGTGATTTTGGATGTGACATTGTATATAGGGTAGAGCACAACCGAAGAGGGAGACGCGGTCTTGAGTACTCCCGAGCACACGCTAATAGAGACGTGGATTCGCTCCCGGGATGGCGAAGCGTTCCGAAGAATCGTAGAAGCATATGGTGGCATGGTCTACGCGAGCGCAAAACGCATTCTGGGGAATGCAACAGACGCGGAAGATCTGACCCAGGAGTGTTTTGCGGTTCTTGCCGGACAAAAGCACCCTCGAAAGCTCCGCTGGGGCCGTGGCTTCACCGGGTCGTGGTCAATCTTTCGCTGAATCGCGTGAAGTCGGAACGTTCGCGCAGTGCGCGGGAGGAACGGTTTGCCGCCGAGGCAGAGCGAGTACCAGAGCCGTCATGGCCTGAGGTTGAGCGGATTCTTGATAAGGCCATTGCCGAACTCCCGGAGCATCTACGCGCGCCCATCGTCGCCCATTACCTTCTCGGCAAATCGCAGAGCGTCATCGCAAGTGAGATGGGGTTGTCGCAGCAGACGGTGTCGTATCGCATCGGGAAAGCGATTGAGGGCCTGCGCTCAGCCTTGAAGCGAAGAGGCGTCACCATGGCGAGTGCAGCGTTGATCGCGTTTCTTGCCAGTCAAACAGCAGACGCTCTCCCTCCCGCACTTGCACTAACCCTTGGGAAGACTGCGTTGGCGTCGGCCTGCGGCGCTGCTCCGCCGTCGGCAGCGGCCCTTCCTCTAGCCGTAAAAGGAGTCCTTGCCGTGACTACTGCAACAAAAATTGGGATAGGTGCCGGAGCGACGGCCGCGATAGTCGCGCTCGTGTGGTTCGGTGGCGTCGTGACCGTGGGAAACACGAATCCTGAAGTGAACGAGGCTGCCAAGGCGGGCACAACACAGACTCAGCAGAAGGGCGATATCCAACCGGCGACTCCTGCAAACACAAAGAAGGCCAGATCGGCGGCACAGACCGCATCCTCCGCACAAGAGCCGCCCATCGG
>JBAZRU010000554.1:0-5074 GCA_041662805.1 Candidatus Hydrogenedentales bacterium
GCCCGACTAGCTCTTCGATGCGCGCGGCCCGGTCTGTCGGTTGCCAGTAGCCCTGCAACGTCACGTCGGGCGCGAGGGGTTTGACCGTACTCATGTTGTTCGCGGTGACGATGTAGCCCCACGCCGGATTCTTGAGATGCGGGTTCTGCTCGAAGGGGAGATACCCCAGCACCTCGTCCTTGCCCGACCCGCCATCGAGCAGGCGCTTCGGGTTCACCGACGGCGAGCGCTTCACGATGCGGCCCGCCGCCCACCACGCAATGTTCCCGTCCTTATCCGCGTAGGAGATGTTGACCCCCGGCGAGGTCACCAATGCCACGGCCTCCGCGAAACGGTCGTAGTCCCGCGCGTGCCCCATCTTGTAGAAGGCCATGAGGTCCGTGTATTCGAGGTGCTGCCACACCCACGACAACGCCACCGGCGGCCCTTCATAGCCATACGCGCCGCTCAGGAAATCGGTGATCACCGGACCGTGCGGCGTGGCGCGCACCTCGCATGTCTCGTCTTTCGCGAACCGCACGCGGATCGTCTCGCGAATTGTCTCTGCGTCTACCCATTCGCCCTTGTACTTCACCTTGCCCGGCTCGCCAGGTTTGAACTCCTCGACGAACAGGTCGATATCGTCGTTCGCGAACATGGTCAGCGCCCAGCCCCGGTCGCCGTTGTGACCCAGCAACGCAATCGGAATGGGCGGGAAATAGTAGCCGTAATTCTCGTAATCGCCCGCTTTCACATGCGCCTCGAACCAGATGCTCGGATTCGTGAAACCGATATGTGGGTCATTCGCCAGAATCGGTTTGCCCGATGCCGACCTTGATGGGCCCAGAACCCATGAATTGCTTCCGAACGACGCCCCGAAGTGCTGCGAGAGCCATCCCAATGGCTCCAGAAATGCCTGCAATTCGTTGAGGTCCCCCGGAGGAATCGGCGCAGGCGTGGGGGCCGGAGTGGGTGCAGGGGCCGGAGTGGGGGAAGGCGTGGGAATGGGGGATTCCTGCAACCTTCCCTTCACATAAGCCTCGGCCTCCTCCAGCGACTCCATCACCGTGACGGGAATCTCTTTGGAGTATCCCGGAAACATCGCATCGGTATTCTTGTTCGGAAAGCGCTGCGCGAGCATCGACGCCAATTGGTCTTCGCGCAACCCATCCGCAAACGTGATCGGCAAGAGCGCCGCCACCGACATGCAGTCCACCTTCGTGAACGGACGCTCCGGGATGTGCAGCGCTTTGAACTCAAAGGGCAGAGGGCCGTCCTTCATAAACCGGTTGACGCCAGCGACAAACGCATCCAGCGACGCCAGCAATTCCGGGGGCGTGCGCTCCGAATGCAGGAAGTGCTCTTCCGCATTGGCCCGAAGCCGGAACGAGCGCATCACTCGGTCGACCTTGACCATCCGCGGGCCCAGTACTTCCGCCAACTCTCCTTGGGCCACCCGCCGCAGCAGTTCCATCTGGAACAAGCGGTCCTGCGCCATCGTGTACCCCAGTGCGAAATAGGCGTCCGCCTCCGTCTCCGCGACGATATGCGGCACCCCCCACTCGTCCCGCGTGACGGTTACCGGCGCGGTGAGTTCGGGAGCGGTAATCGTGCCATCCAATGCGGGCAGGCTGGTCCGGGCTTGCCAAACGAGCCAGGCAAGGACGATGATGATGAGCAGCAAGGCAACCTGGCATAGCCGCTTGAGACCCCGAAATACTCGGCGAATGCCCCCGTGTTTTCTGACCGGCGAACGTTCGATCTGCGTCATGGCGTACTCCGGAATGGTTGTTGGTGTAGGCACACCCTAGAGCAGGGACTCGTGGTTCGTCAATCTCCCCGCTCCAGACATGGTTTTGTCCGCCCCGTGAATACAACCTCATGACGGACGCTTGGTTGGGCGTCGCGGCCTCAAATGGACAGGTAGGTGATATGGCCGGACAATTGACAGAGCAGCAGGCCTCGGAGTTTCTGGATGCGGTCGAGAAACACCGGGACGAATTCTACCGCTACGTGATGCGCACGGTATGGGACACGGGCGTCGCGGAAGACGTGTTTCAGTCGGCCATTCTGGCGGCCTACGAGAACTATCATCGATTTACCCCCGGCACCAATTTTCGGGCCTGGGTCTATCGCATCATCACGAACAAGTGCTTCGTAGCCAACCGCGAGACCGCCAGGACGCCCACGCCCTTGGAAAACGTCGAGGCCGGACTCGTCGCCATGGGCGAGCAACCAGGCTATGGCGACGTGCTCAACGATCCGGCCGTCTTTCTCGAACAGTGCGGCGATGAAGTCAACCGGGCGTTCCGGCGGTTGTCGACAGCGGAACGGGCCTGCATCTTGCTCCGTGGGGTGGAACGGTTTTCCTATCGGAATATTGCCGAAATTCTGGAGATGCCGGTGGGGACGGTCATGACTCACCTTTCACGCGGTCGCGCGAAGTTGCGGCAGGACTTGCTGGCATACGCCCGGGAGAACGGGATCGTGCGGTCGTTTCCCCGGCTTGTCCCTCGAGAAGATCTGGGGGAAGACGTGCGAAGAGAGAGGGGGGCGCAGTAGTGAGCATCGCGAACGACAGAATGTGGTCGGCCTATTTGGACGGCGAACTCGGCGCTTCGGAGGCGTCGGAGTTCGACCGTGGATTGACGGTTTCCGAAAAGCGGCGGATGGCCGGCGAGGTTGTGCTCGAACGGGCGCTGGCCGACGTGCTCGGAAGAGGTGCGGCATGTCCGGAAGCCGTTTGGGCGCGGCTGCGCGAGACGATTCAAGCGGAATCCAAACCCGAGCAGCAGAACACGCCATCCACGTGGCCCTCATGGGGCAGGATGTTGGCCGTGGCCGCGGTCGTCGTATTGACAGTAGCCGGCCTTGTTGTGAAGACCCAAAGCCCGCGCGGCGATTTTGTCCTCATGGCGGAAAAAGACGTCGGGCAACTCCAGCAGGCTTCGCGTGTACGTGGCCACTCGCTTCAAGATGTAAACGAATACGTGCATGAGCATGGATTCGCGTTCGACGTGCTGCCAATCGACAACGACGGATCGCGCCATCACTGGCGTGAACTGCTTGGTGCCCGCGAAAGTCACTATCGCGGGGAGAAGGTGATGGAATTGTTCTTCGACTGCTGCGGCAAACCCCTCAAGGTTGTTGTGGCCCCCAAGAACGGCGCCGCCGCCCGGCACATCGGTGAGGCCCTGGCCCGAGGAGAACTCCAGGCGTCCCGCCCGGCCGGCGAATACGTGACCGCTTTAGTCGGTCGCCACAGGGCTGCTGCACTGCTCGACCTCGTGTCCGCCGAATCGGAGGAAGAAACCGGAAAGGCCTGACCCCCAGGGCCACCCCAGTCTCTCTCACTCTCCGCTTCACCCATTTGAGGTATGAATGCGCGATGTGTCACTATTGGCGTCCGCGGTTTCTTGGTGGTGCAATCGGCGTGAGGTGATCGTCCACAGACGCAACCCCCGAAGCCACCAGTGGAACTGCTCCCAGCCCATTCCTTCCGCCACGCGGGTTTGAACGCGAGCCCGAGCCGAAGACCCGAATGGGACCACGATTTCGATAGAGGACAACGAAGTGGAACTGTATAAATTCGCCATTCAACACGATTGGGCCGTGCTCCTGCCCATCGCCGTGTGCTCCATGCTAGCCCTCGGCGTGACCATCGAGCGGACCTGGTATTACCTATACAACAAGCGGGTGCTCGGAGACGTCGGCGAGTTCATTTACGAATTGGAGCAGGAACTCGACAAAGGGATTGAAAGCGCCCGCGCCTTTGCCTCGCGAAAAGGCGGCGTGGTCGGGCAGGTCGCGGAAGAGGGAGCGAGAATCGCCGCCCAACACCCCGACCGCTTTGAGACGATGTTCGACGTGGCGTCGTCGTTGGCGACCCGCAAGCTGGACCAGAATCTCTCCATCCTCGGAACGATTGCGACGATTTCGCCGTACCTGGGGTTGTTCGGAACCGTCGTGCGAATCCTCTACACCTTCGGCGAGTTGGCCAGGACAACCGGCAACAGCACGCCCGATATCATGTTCGGCATCGGCTCGGCGTTAATCGCCACCGCTTTCGGCTTGGGCGTCGCCATTTTCGCCGTTACCGTGAACAACTACTTCCACACCGCCGTGGATCGGTTTGTGAACGATTTCGACCTCATCAAACTGGTGTATCTCGGCGCGCTGGGAGTCGTCCCCAAATCCGCGGATCGTAGAAAGGGTCGTTTCGCGACGACCGACGAGATTCGAATCTAATCCGCCATGCCCTCCTATCAACGCGGCAAGAAATCGATCATCGGCGAGATTAATATCACGCCGCTCACCGACGTGTTTCTGGTGTTGCTCGTGATCGTCATCATTGCGGCGCCCACGGCCACCAGTTCCAGGCAAGATATCAAACTTCCCGAAATCGCCAAGGGCGTCAGCCAGAATTCGGAATGGCCCGTGGTCGAAGTGGGCGCCGACGGGACTTTATTCGTCGACGGCGAAACCATCCAGGAAGCGGCGCTCACGGAGCGGTTGACCGCACTCATCGCAAACCGGAAGGAAAAGGCCATCGTCGTGCGGGGAGACGCCTCCTCGCGCAGCAAGGCAGTCTTGACCGTTCTTCGCTCGGCTCAGGCGGCTGGCTGCGAGCAGGCCTACATCATGGGCGTCGCCGGGGAAGACGCCAACTCGGTAGCGATTCCCGCGGCAACTACTTTGCCCGCGCCAACCGATGTCCCCGAGAAGCCGGAGACCCCCCCGACGCCATGAACAGCCACGGTTCACCCAAGATGGAGGGGATCAACATCACCCCCCTCACCGATATTTTCCTCGTCCTGCTCATCATCATGATGGTGGTCGCCCCGCTGCTGGAATACCGGGGCCTGTCCGCTTCGCTCGTGAGTGATTCCGCTTCGCCGGAAGACCCGAACGACGAAAAGAAGGAAATCACGATGGTGTCGATCGCCCCCGACGGCACCTTCACCGTCGAAGGAGAGGCTGTCTCCTCCACGGACCTTCCAGGCGCATTGGGACGTCAGGCAACGACGCATCCCGACGGCGTGCTGATCGAAATTCACCCCGACGCCGCGCTTGAATCGCTCACGCGCGCCATGGA
>JBAZRU010000555.1:0-5073 GCA_041662805.1 Candidatus Hydrogenedentales bacterium
GCGGAGGAGAGCAGCGCGAGCGCGCCCGATGCATACTCGAACACGATGGCATTCTGCTCATCGACGCCCGTATCGCCAATCGTCGCGGTGGTGAGCACGCGCCGCGGGCCTCCGCTCATGAAGAAGTAGGCGAGCGAGATGGGATAGATCCCGACATCCAGCAACGCGCCTCCCGCGAAGTTCGGGTCCAACAAGCGGCTGGTCTCATCCCAACCCGCGCGGAATCCAAAGTCCGCCTGGATCATCCGGACTTCCCCTATCTTGCCATCGCGCACCCATTGCCGCGCCTTGGCCACGGCGGGGATGTAGCGCGTCCACATGGCTTCCATGAGAAACAGCTTCTTGGCGTGGGCCGTCTTGACCATGGCGCGGGCCTCTTGCGCATTCACCGCGAACGGCTTTTCGCAAATCACGGCCTTGCCGTGATTCAGGCACAGCAAGGTGTTGTCCTTGTGCATGGGATGCGGCGTGGCCACGTAGATGACGTCCACGTCCGGATCGCCCGCGAGGGCTTCATAGGAGCCGTGACAACGCGATACGCCGAATTCCTTCGCGAAGGATTCCGCGGTCGATGCCGCGCGCGAGCCGACCGCGCTGAGTTCCGCGCCCTCCGCCGACTGCAATCCGCGCGCAAACTGTCGCGCAATGGACCCCGTGCCCAAAATGCCCCAACGAATTGTTTTGATCATTGCCGTGCCTTTCTTCATGGAGTGGAAGACGGCATGATATCACAGCGGCAAGCGCGAGTGTGCGTCGCCGGACGCCGCGGAATTGTCAGAGGGAATCGGAAATCCTTTTGCACATTTCTGACAAATCGCGCCTTGAAACGGAGTACATTGAAGCGAATTCTACAAGAACTCACCATGGAGGATAGAGCATATGTGCAGTCGAGGATTGAGAGTGGCGTTGCTGGTTGGCGTCGCAATCGTTGCGGCCAGGGGCCAGGATCCCGCAACCTTGCCGGTCACCGAAGTGACGGTGTTCAAGGACGGCCACGCCTTCGTGGCGCATGAAGGCATGGCAAAGACCGACCCCGAAGGCAACGTCGCCTTGGACTATCTGCCAGCCCCGGTCTTGGGGACGTTCTGGAGTCACAGCGCCCAGGACGGCGTTGCCTTGAAGGCCGTCGTGGCCGCGCAACGCCACGTGACCATCGAACGCACTGCGCTGCAATTGCGCCAACTCATCGAGGCCAACTCCGGCCAGGACTGCATGGTGACGGAGCAGGACGGCCTTTCATACAGGGCAACTCTCGAGGGCCTGCCGGTGCGTTCCTCGGAGGAACTGGAAAGGACGAGTCCTCCCGGCGTGCCGGGCCGGTTGCCGGAAAAGGGCGAAGTCGTCTTCCTCAAGACCGACGCCGGAACGAAGGTGCTGCCGTTGGAGCGCATCCGCGACGTGGTCTTTCTTGGCGACCCCTCGAAGACCATCAAAGAGGAGGAGCTTCGTAACCGGCTCCTGCTCAAGTTGGACTGGGGCGGCGTAACTCCCGCGCCCGAGGCGCGCGTGGGCATGATGTATTTCCAGAAGGGCATTCGCTGGATTCCCGGCTACAAGGTCGAGTTGGACGGGGCAGGCAAGGCACACCTTGTTCTGCAGGGGACCCTCGTGAACGAATTGACCGACCTCGACAACGTCGCTGTGAACCTCATCGTGGGCGTTCCAAACATTCAGTTTGCCAATGATACGGATCCGATGGCACTCCAATCGCTGGCGGTTCAAGTGGCCATGAGTGCGCCCAGTGCACCCATGTTCAGCAACAGCTTCGGAAACATCATCACGACGCAAGTGGCGGGAAACGGCGGATTCAATTCCGACGGCGGTGGGGCTGGCCCTCCGGCTCTCAACTTGGGACCGGAAGTCGGCGCGGCCGACCAACGCGAAGAGCTGTTCGTCTTTCGCGTCGAAGGAGTGACCCTGAAACGCGGCGAACGCATGGTCCTGAAGATTGCCGAATATGACGTTGCATACAAGGATGTCTATGTCCTCGACATTCCGGTGGGGTCGATGTCGCAACAAGGCCCTTCCGTCTCGGATGACGCCGCGGCTCAGATGGCCCGCGCAACGAAGGAGCCGAAGGTCATGCATCGCGTCCGGTTGACCAATGCCGGCCCGCATCCCTTCACGACGGCGCCCGCCCTGCTCATTCAAAACGGCGCCGTGCTCGCGCAATCGATGATGACCTTTGCCGCGCCGGGAGCCGATGTCGACCTCGACGTGACGAAGGCCGTGGACATCCAGGTCGCGCGAGAGGATCAGGAGACCAATCGGACGCCTAACGCCACGACCTGGATGGGGCAGCAATTCCAGCAAATCGCCATGTCCGGTAAACTGACCCTGACCAGCTTGCGCGAAACGCCCATCGAAGTCGAAGTTACGCGCCACGTGTACGGCGAAATCGACAGCGCCGGACAGGACGGCAAGATTCGCATGGTAAACGCCGTCGAAGACGTGGCTGCGTCTGCACCGCCAGAGTCGTGGCCCTACACCTGGCTGAACAGCCGGGGCGAGATTAGGTGGAAGACGGTCCTCCAGCCTCGCCAGCCGATGGTGCTTGAATATGCCTGGCACTATTTCTGGAAGTGAGAAAAATGACATTTCGTATACACATTCAAGCCTTGGATAACAGAAAATAGCAAAGTATGTTATTCTTTGGATAGAGAGCCATTGGTTCTCTGACCAGCACAAACAGAGCTCGGACGGGTAGACGCCCGCTTCGATGAAGCTGGCGCGGGGTGAACGCAGACTACGCATCAAGGTGAAGTCTACGGTGACCCTGCGCCACGGTCATCGACCGAGGCGCTACCCGTTGCAGGCGTCCCTACTTTCGGAGGAACTCGCAATGAACGTCTCGCTCACGCCCGAACTCGAAACCTACATCCAAGCCAAGGTCACATCGGGCCGGTACTCCTCCGCAAGCGAAGTGATGCGCGAGGCCCTGCGCCTTCTTCAGGACCACGACCAACTGCAGGCCATCAAGCTGGAAGCCCTCCGTAAAGAAATAGCCATCGGCATCGAGCAAGCGGACCGGGGGGAGTTTTCGCCGCTTGATATCGAAGAAACAATTGCGAAAGCCCGTGCGCGAAATGCCAAGCCAGAAAGCTCGAGCGCATGAGTGCAGTCACGAAGACACCGCAGGCCGAACTGGACTTGATGGATATTTGGGAATTCATAGCAGTCGATAGCGAATCGGCTGCCGACAGATTGTTGCGCGAAATCGCCCGCAAGAGTGTGCTTCTGGCAAGCACCCCGCAGATGGGGCGGGGCAGGGAAGAACTTGCCTCAGGAATGCGGAGCTTCCCTGTGGGCAAGTATATGCTCTACTACCGAATTCGTGACGCACACGCAATCGAAATCGTCCGCGTGCTTCACGCGGCGCGAGACGTGGAAGCCGCCTTCGACGACGAGTAGCGATACAGACGCTCGCTCAGATCACCCACGGTTCGCGCATCGTCCGCTTCAAGAACTGATTCGCCTCTTCTTCGGCAAAACGCTCGGTGTTCGGGTCCCACGTGAGTTTCTTGCCGACCCAACGTGCGATATTGCCGACGTGGCACATGTTCGCCGCCAGATGCCCCGTCTCGACGTCCGCGACGGAACGTTCGCGCGAACGGATGCACGCGATCCAGTTCTTCAAGTGCAGCCCCGTGTCGTCCACGCCCGCGGGTTCCGTGTGCATCTCGGGCTCGCCGTCGCCCTTCTTGATGCTGTATTTTCCCCGGTCGATCATGACCGACGCGCCTTCGCCCTCGAAGACCGCGCCGCCACCCGGGCCTTTGCCGTCCAACTTCACGACGACCCCGCTCGCGAATTTGAAGGTTACCGGGCACGTCAGACGTTTGCCTTCGGTCCACTCCTTGGACTTCTCGGGGTCGAGCGGCTTGCCGATGTAGATGATAGGCCCCGAATCGCCCTCCAATTCCGGCCACACTTCGACCGGCCCCTTCTCGCCCAAGGACCACAAGATGATATCCAACCCGTGCGCACCCCAGCCGGTCATCTCGCCGCCCGAATACGGGGTGTACGAAATCCAGCCGTACGGGCGGCCGTCAGGATAGGTACGGCCTTCGGCGCGCGGCAGATAAAGGTCGATATGGTACGGATGCGGCTCGGTCTGCCCGCACCACATGTCCCAATTGAGTCCTTCGGGGACGGGTTGCTCCGGCAGGTCGCATTCCCACGGACTCGGGTAGTTTGCCCCATGGATGACGCCGATCTTCCCGAAGGCCCCTTCGCGAACCATGCGCGTTCCGGTCTGGCACGTGCTCAAGGAGCGCTGTTGGCTGCCCGTTTGCACGATGCGCTCGTGCTTGCGCGCGGCATCGACCATTGCGCGGCCCTCGTGCACGGTGAGGCTCAGCGGCTTCTCGATGTACACGTCTTTGCCTGCTTGGCATGCATGAACCGTGTGAATGCCATGCCAATGATCGGGAGAAGCGATGACGACGGCATCCACTGCATCGGACGCCAGCAACTCGCGGTAGTCCTGATAGAGCTTCGCGTCCTTGTAATACTTCGTTTGCCACTCGTTGAGCCGCGTGGGATTCACATCTGCCAGCGCAACCACCTTTGTATCCTCAGGCAACGCGCGGAGTTGAGCGGCGCGACGTCCAATCGCAATGTAGGCGACCTGGACCTTGTCGTTCGCACCGCGTCGTCCCGGCGCGGCCAGGGCGCCACTCGTGATGATGGTTGGCGCAACAACGGCGGCCGCGCCAAGTCTCGTTGCCCGTGATAGAAACTGTCTGCGAGATACGGTGCGCTTCGTGTCCATGATTCGGCTCCCCGCCTGAAAGTTAGGATCAATTGCAGGCATCATTATACACAAGCGACGAATGTCGGCGACCGAATTCAGCATCAGTAGCGCAAGAGGGGCTCGACGAGCCCGGCGTGCGGAGATGTTGGTCGTTAGGCTTGCTTTGATTCGTCGCAGAAGTGGAAATCGACCATCTGCTCTGCGGCCTAGTCATCGACCGCCGCGCTGCAAATGATGGCTCTCCATCTCACAGTCAGGCACGCAATACGCGGCCACGACAATCCGACAGGGACCAAGGATGGATGTCCCTGCGTTGT
>JBAZRU010000556.1:0-5072 GCA_041662805.1 Candidatus Hydrogenedentales bacterium
AAGGCCGTTTGCAAGCAGTACGACGAGTCCCAGGGGAAACGTCGCAGGGATGCGCCGCCACCGTGCCACCGCGCGGTCCGGAACGCGTTGAATAGCCATTGTATCGCACGCGGGGTTGGATGTGTTCTGGGGGCGCAGCAGCAGGCTGATTGCGAAGGCAAACAGCAGGAACCCCTGCCACTTCAGAATGAAGTTGAGACGATAGACCTGCGCGGTGGCCCACAGATACGTCGGGAAGACCTCCACGAATAGGTAGCCGCCTACGAGCAGAATCAGCACGATGCCCGCCGGAAGCAGAAACCGTAGCGCGGTGCACCGGTCTGTGCCTGGGTGGCGATACCACCAACGCCACGCGATGACGAACGACAGAAGGAAGCACGCGAAATACCCATAGTGAGAGAGACCAAAGGCGGTCGGAAAGTAGTGGTGGGCGAGACGAATGTGAAGCAATCGATAGAGCGTTTCCTTGTCGTGATTCTCTCCCATCGAAGGCAGAATCCACACAACGAAGGTGAAGGCCCCAAAGAGGACACATGCGCCAAGCGTGGGTGCTGCCGCGCGGACCAAATGACTCAAGGAATGGCGGCTCGGTGCGTAGGGGAAGAAGATCGCGGCAATCCCCGAAGTGGCGAGGGCAATTGCTCCGCTCTCGGCTCCCACGAGGGGATGCGCAAGGGAGCAAAGGCACGCGCTGAGACAGGCGGCGTAGGGCCGGCCGAGTATGCCGAAATAGAGCGCCGCAAGGGACATGGAGACACTGGCTGTGTGTGGGGCAACGTAGTGGGACTTCAGCCCCGTTGAGCCGCCGAGTTGAATGCTCTCGATGGACATGACCAGGACGCAGGCAAGCATCGCGACAAGTGCGTCCCCCCTGAATAATCGACGCGCGGCGACGTACGTAACCGCCAACGTGGCGGTGTGGGACAACCACGCGACGGAGAAGCAAACCCATGCGAGCGGCATGAAGTTTGTGAGAAAGGCGATCGCGTGGGCGTAGTAGAAGCGCGGCCCGAAGGAAGCTTCGTCGTTGACAAAAAAGTCCGCTATGGCGAAGGTTGGATCGAGCAATCTGAACACGGGGGGGAGCGATTCGAGGTGATTCATGAAACCGAAGAGGTAGCGGTGCGCTCCGGGCAAGATTCCCAGAACGCCGATGAGAAGGATGAACACGGCGTGATCAGTGATTCCCAAGATGCGTGCGTGCGGCGGGTGCGCAGTCTCGATGTCTTGAGACGAATCGGACAAGGCCAGGTTTCTTGGGGTTTCTGCCATGGATCAGTTCCGCGTGGAGTTATCGTTGCGGTCGACGTTCAGGGAATCGGCCACGAGAAACACGGGGCGTTGCCGGGCGGTATCGAGTATGCGCCAGAGGTATTCTCCCATGATGCCGATCGATACGAGGATGATCCCCGACACGACTAGGAGAACGACCATCGTCGAGGCCCAGCCGCGGGTCTCGGGGGGAAGTTCGCCGAAGAGGGCCATGAAGATGATGAGTGCCGCGTAGAGGAGGCCAATGAACGCGGACGTGAAGCCCAGAAGTTCGACCATCTTGATTGGCAGGCGCGAGAACGAGATCAAGGAGTCCGTGAAGAGCCGGACCTTCTTCGCGATGGTCCAACGCGATTGCCCGGCCTTACGCTCTTCCTTCGTGTAATGAATGTAGGCGGCGGGGAACCCGGTCCAGAGAATTTGAGCTGCCAAGGACGTGTGACTCTCGTTCATGCGGATCAGCGCGTCGATGACGGTCCGTCCGACGAGGTAGCAATCGAAGCCGCCAGGCGGGAACTTGGCGTCGCTCAGAGTGCGCATCACCCAGTAGTAGAAGTTCGCAAAGCCCACTTTCGCCGCGGATTCTTCCCGCTTCTTGCGGCACGCCAGCACAACTTCGACGCCTGCCTCGCGCGCTTGCGCAAGCATGTCGCGGACAATCAAGGGGTCTTCTTGAAGGTCGGCTCCGATGACCGCCGCGTAGCGGCCCCGGCAGGCGTGCATGCCTGCGAGGATAGCGGCATGAGATCCGAAGTTACGCGATAGTCTGATCGCGCGTACGCGGAGGCGGTCCCGCTCCGCAAGAGATGTGAGCACGGTATACGAGTTGTCCCCCGAGCCGTCGTCTACGAAGACGATCTCGAGTTGGCGATCCTCCAGCGTTGCGTCGAAGGCGGCGACGATGCGCTCATACAGGGCTTCGAGGGTAGCGGCGTTGAAGTAAACGGGGACGATGATGGACAGGAGTACGCCGGATGCGTCGCCCGTGGGCAGGACTCCAATTCGTTCGCTAGTTGTCATCATCACCCGCCATCCGCGATCCGATCATGCATCAAGTGGCTTGCATATCGAGCCGTCGATGAGATAACGCGCGCCGGTTTCCGGGCAAACGCCTTCGTTGCCTTCTATCGTGAGGGGCCGGCCCGAAGCGGCGACGAATCCCCGCAACTTCGCGGGATTGCCGAATACGAGCCCGTAGTCAGGGACGTCGGCCACAACGACGCTACCCACGCCGATCATGGCATAGCAGCCGATCGTAATGCCCGCGAGTATGGTTGCATTCGCGCCGATGCTTGCGCCTTTTCGCACGAACGTCTCCACCGGCTTTTCGAGGTAACGCTTGCTTCGGGGGTAGATGTCGTTGGTGAACGTGGCATTGGGGCCGAGAAAGACATCGTCTTCGCAAGTGACGCCGTTCCATAGATAGACGCCGCATTTCACCGTTACACGGTCGCCCAAAGTCACTTGGCTTTCCAAGAAGGTGTTCTCGCAAATATTGCAGTCCGCGCCAATTCTGCATCCTGCCAGGAGATGCGCATTGGCCCAAATCCGCGTGCCCTTCCCCACGTCGGCCGTATCCACGACGGCCTGGGGATGAATGAATACGCTAGCGTCGTTGCGCTCGTGTTCCGGCAAAACCTGCTCCTCTTACGCTTCGTGCGAGTATCCGCCCGCATCTTTCAACGTGGCGTCATGGCGCTGTGCGCCCCCCGTTCCTCGCGCAAACAATAGCATGGAGGTTGAGGCAATGGCACGCGGCATGCTCGGGGAAGTGGCCGAAGTGGACGTGGCGGACAAGTGCGAACAGGTATGGAGCGGTGCGGGGCGAAGAGGCATGGATGGCGAGCGGCAATTATGAGGCTTGCGAGGAGGGGATGGACTTGAGAGTAGCGGCTTGATCGGTGGCAGCATCAGCCGCCGATGCGGCGGAGGCGATGGCGGTGATGTTGGCGGTGCGTTTTTGCTCCGCCCACATGAGGAACCGGTCGACGCGGTCGTACACCTCTCGCGCGCCTTCGCCGTTCACAATGCCGTGGCGGCCGCGATCGAAGAAGGTGAGCTCTTTGTCGGAGGTGCCGATGCGGCGGAAGATGCTCTCGCCGCTCGAGGGATCGACGATGGGGTCGCGGTACCCCTGAATGACCAGCGTCGGCACGCAGATGTCCTTCAACACCGGCTCCATCGCGTCCATGGCTTCCCCGAGCTCCTTGACGCCGACGAGGGGATTGCGAAAGTAATTGATGTGACGGTTTTCGGGATGGTTCTCGACGAATTCCCACCCGGTAGACCCGCGCTTGATGTAGGCCGCGAGGTTGTTCATCGACACCAGCGTCGACGCGAACCGGGCCATGTAACGCCGCAGTTGCATCGGCGCGTTGATCGAGAAGGCCGCGCGAATCTTGTCACGCTTTCTTCCCGCCGCGAGCAGCGCCAGCACGCCGCCCGTGGAGAAGCCGCCGAGGATGATGTTGTCGGTGAGGCTCTTGACGATGGCATAGCCGCGATTCACGGACTCGTACCAGTCTTCCCATTGGGTGCGCGCCAGGTTCTCGGGAGAAGTGCCGTGGCCCCGCACGCGGACGCCGTAGACCGCATACCCGCGGCCATAGAGAAATTCGGCGAGTGCGCGGACTTCGAGCGGCGCCGACATATACCCGTGCACAAGCACGATGCCCGCCTTGTATCGCGGCGGTATCAACAGGAACGGCCGGCCCACTTCGGGCGGTTTGCTCTCGCCGGCTATCGCGAATTCCGCGTAGTCGCTCTCGAAAATGTCGAGGTCTTCCTGAAGCATGATCGCCCGAATCTTGCTCGACAACACCGAACGCGGGGTCTGGGCGACGTTGCGGATAATGCCGGTGAGCAGCGTCAACGGTTCGACCTCGTTGGCGATCACCGTCGTGAGCTCGGTGCTGCGGGCGGTCTGGAAATCCGCCTCCTTCTGCGATTGCGCGACGCGCACGTAAGCGTCGCCTTCGCGCCGCAGCATGCCTTCGCGTACGCACAGGTCGAGGAAGTCGCCGTACATGGGGCTTGCGTCCTCGTAGAGGATGTCGCGGTACGACCGGTCGAGCACGTGATGCAACCGGTGATGGCCAAGCTGCTTGATCTGATGCACGCACAGGAAGATGCGGTTGCGGTACGCGCGCTCGGTAAATTTGCGCGCCCGCTGATAGCGGATCAACGTCCCGAAGATGTGGTCGTAGTTCACGGTCGTGTTGCGGTAGATCTCCGCCATGTAGCGGATCATCAAACGCCGCGCGGCCTCGTTGAACCCCGATTCGGGGTCTTCTTCCATCGCGTTCAGGTTGTCCTGCACTGCATCGAGAAACACGGGGCAATCGGGCGATTGGAAGTAATCGGCCACGACAATGGGGTCGCCGAAGGTGATGTCGACGTCGGTGTCCTTGGACAAGACCGTCCCTTCGAAGGCGAGTTCCTCGGTGGCGCGGCGGCTCAGGTCTTTCGACATGGCACGCGCTAACCGCAGCACGACGTTCTCCTGCGAGCGGATTGGGAAATACGTGATGTTGACGGGCACGAGCACGGTCCGCTTGTGAAGCGCCTCGTCGATGCTCTCCAGTCCGAAACGCTCCAGCAGCGTCTTCACGACGTGCTCCATGCCCGGGCGTTCCAGGAAGCACGCAAGGCGTTCGCGGTAATACTGCGCGCGCAACGCCAACACCGCCGCGCCCGTGTGCGGCGGACGCCGCCCGCTCTGGCTGTACACGCGGAACATGCCCTGGTGATCGACGACTTTCTTGTCTTTGACCATCCCGCCTTCGGGAAAGATGATCCAG
>JBAZRU010000557.1:0-5062 GCA_041662805.1 Candidatus Hydrogenedentales bacterium
TGCGCTTGGGCCACCTCGGTAATCGCCTTCCACTGTTCCGGTGCAGGGTCCAAGCCCGTTGGATTGTGGCAACAGCCGTGAAGCAGGACGAAGTCGCCTTCGGGGATTGCCTTCAGCGCGGTCAGAAACGCCTCGAAGTCAATCGACTTGTTCTTCGCGTCGTAGTAGGGATACGTCTTTACGGCCAATCCTGCGGCCTGAAATATGCTCGGGTGGTTGGGCCACGTCGGGTCGCTGAGCCACACGGTGGCTTTCGGCGCAATCACAGCGATGAAATCCGCCGCCAGGCGAAGACCGCCGGTGCCGCCGGGGGTGTGGGCGCTTACCGCGCGGCGCTGCTTCACGATGGGGTTGTCCGCACCGAATAGCAGGGTTTGGACCGCCGCGCAATACTCGACGGTGCCGTTATTCGGGTTCACGTAGTTCTTCGTGGCCTCCTCAGAGAGGATCCGCATCTCCGCGCGTTTCACGGACTGGAAGACGGGCGTGCTCCCCTTGGCGTCTTTGTACACGCCAATGCCCAGGTTGATCTTGCCGGGAGTAGGGTCCTTCTTGAAGGCTTCCGCCAGTCCAAGAATGGGGTCGGGGGGGGCCATTTCCAGTGTGTTGAACAGCATAATCCTCTACGATGCTCCCTTGGTTGATTGCTTGACGCAATGCGCGCGCTGTCTTATGAACTATTCCGTATATGCACACACGAGGTCGTGATTGCGCAAACCGCGGACAATACCCGTTGCACGCCAATCGGGACATTATACGGTGGGGAATGCAGGAAAAGGCAAACCGGGTGACAAGTCGCGCAGATTATGGGGCCGATGCGTCGGATCCGACTGATCCGACATATTTACGGGGGCAGGTTAGGCCTGCCCCGCTTTCCGATCCTCTGAGGCATGCCTGCGACAACAGGTCAGGAATAAATGGCGGGTTGGAAAACCCGCCCTCCGAATCAACACCTGCGACTCCGAAGACGCCGTCTGTCACTTCTCCGGAGCGTCGCCGTCTGCCACCTGGACGATATCGGCATCCCCACAGTACTTAGCTTCAGCCAGACTATGAGGAACCTGACCGGCCTGCATGATTTCTTGATAGAGAGATTGTCGGCGTTCGAGCGGCAACCTTCCGAGCAACGAGAGCAGATAGCGTCTCCTTCGGAATGCCCATTTGCGTCCGTGCGGATTCTCGGGCGTCCTGAAATTCACGTAGTCATAGATAGTCTGGTTGTGAACCGGGGAACCATGTGACTTGGCGAAGCTCACCAACTGCTTCAGCGCTTCTTTGACTCGACCGGCTCCCCACAACGCATAGAACAAGTACATCGAGAAATCTTCGTTGTCTGGCTCCAGCAGCACGGCCTTGCGCGCAAATTCGATCATCTCGCCTGAGCCCTTGAGGTCGTCAGCTAGAAATGACAGCCGGAGATACAACTCGCCTTCTTCCGGATACTCGGCGAGCAGTCGCCGGAATTGCTCGTAGGCCCCGCTCCTGTCTCCTTGCCGAACCCGCTCCCTAGCCTCCTTGAATCGCGGGTCCTCCTTGCACTCTGAAGTCTGCTTACTCATCTCTGCAATTTAGCACCCTCAAAGATGAATGGTTTCCGGCATGGGCCTTTGGAGGCGGTCTCCATGCCTATTTCTTGTACAGGTCGCTATGTGTGCCGGTGCGCTCCAGGCGGAGCGAATTCTCGTCCACGGTATAGATGAGCACCCAATCGGGTTCTATGTGGTAATCGCGAGACAATTGCCATGCCCCCGTGAGTGGATGGTCTTGATAACGTTGAGGCAGCGGATCTCCGCCGGCCAGAATCGATACGACTTCCTTTAGGTCTTTCAGATCCTTGCCGCGCTTTCGCATGCGTTTGACATCACGCTGAAACTGTTTGGTCTGAGAGAGCTGCTTCACTTCTCCCATGAATCGAACATCGCATCCAGAGTATCGAACTCCTGGATGTCTTGTCCCTTACTGCTCGTGGCGAGAGCAGCCGTGGTTCGCTGATTCGGAATGGAAACAGGGAAAGGCAGACCTCCGTGCAAGGTAATCTGGTTGTAGAATATGCGGATTGCCTCTGTGGGAGTGATTCCCAGGTTACGCAGAATATCTTCCGCCTTCTTCTTGGTCTTGGGTTCAATCCGCGCGTGTACAAGTGCTGTCTTCATGCCCTGATTGTATCACGTTTGAAACACATTGACAATCTGAATCGCCCGCTCTCCGCTAAACCGAATAGCGACAGAATGCATCCAATTCGAGTGAAGGCCCAGAAACCCGCTTTCCACGCCGCATTTGGATTCGACACGCCCCATGCTATTATTGCGGTGATATGGGGAGAGGCCCGCAAGGGCGGTTTTTCAGGGGTTCCGCGTCAGGAGACACGTCATGCAATTGGCCGTTTGGCACGTATGGGTAATCCTTGGTCTCGTGCTGTTGATTGCGGAGATATTCACGACTGGATTTCTCGTGGCACTATTCGGTCTGGCGTGCGCCGTGCCTGCGGTGTTGTCGGTTTTCGGGTTCGGCATGATTGGCCAACTTGTGGGGTTCGCCGCAGCGACGGCGGTGCTGCTATTCGCTGTGCGCCCTTTGTGCATGCGCTTTTTGCACAGAGAAGACGATGCCGTGCCCACGAACGTCGACGGGATGGTAGGCAAAGAAGGCGTAGTCATCGAAGCGATCTCGACCGAGGCACGGACGGGGCGCGTGAAGTTGGGTGGCGAGGAATGGAAGGCGGTATGTCCTTTCGACGATCTCGTGCCCGTGGGGGCGCGGGTTTGTGTGCGCACAATTAGCGGGTGCACCGTGGAAGTGGACCGGATGTACTAACGAAGGGAGCGGGGTCGATGGAAGGCACAGTGGCAATTGTCGTTGTGGTCGTGTTTGCGGTGGTCATTTTCGCCATCAAAGGCCTCAAGATTATTCAGCAGGCGGAGACGATGGTCATCGAGCGTCTTGGGCGCTATAACCGCACCCTCCGGTCGGGCGTGAATATCATCTGGCCCTTTTTCGACAAGCCGCGCTCCATCGAGTGGAAGTACGTGAAGATCGATGTCGATGGGAAGACCATCGTTCGGTGCGACACGATCAGCCGGCTCGACCTTCGGGAAACGCTCTACGATTTCCCGAGGCAAAACGTGATCACCAAGGACAACGTCGTGATCGAGATCAACGCGATGTTGTATTTCCAGATCACGGACCCGGTCAAGGCCGTGTATGAATTGGCCAATCTGCCCAACGCCATCGAAAAGTTGACGCAGACCACGTTGCGCAATGTCATAGGCGAGATGGATCTCGACGAGACGTTGAGTTCGCGCGACACGATCAACGGCAAGTTGCGGGCCATCCTCGACGAGGCCACGGACAAATGGGGCGTGAAGATCAACCGCGTCGAGCTTCAGGACATCATCCCGCCCGCGGACGTGAAGGGCGCGATGGAGAAGCAGATGCGCGCGGAACGTGATCGCCGAGCGGCCATCCTTGACGCCGAGGGAGCGAAGCAGTCGAAGATCCTCGAATCCGAAGGCATCCGGCAAGCGGAGATCACAAAGGCCGAGGGCCGTCAGCAGGCACTCATCCTGGAGGCGCAAGGCGCGGCGGAGGCCCGAATCAAAGTGGCGCAGGCGGAAGCAGAGGCGCTCCAGAAAGTCACCGCGGCCATCAAAGAGAGCGGCGGCGACCCATCAAACTATCTTGTCGCGATGCGCTATATCGAGACGTTGCGCGAGATGGTTTCGGGGAAAGACAATAAGGTTGTGTACCTGCCTTACGAAGCAACGGCTGTGCTGAGTTCGCTTGGCGGAATTCGTGACCTTCTGGAGAACACGAGCAAGCCAAAGCAGGTACAGTAAGGACACAGCCCGCTTCGAAGAAATGGGGGGGCAGTATGGCGCAGACATTCCTCTACAGGTGGCTCGGTTTGGGAGGACTCGCGCGGCACACGCGGGCGGTTCTCGAATCCGAAGGTATCGTGTTCGTCGAGGAGGGCATTTGGTTCACCATCAAATTCGAGCATTTCAAAGCGCCTGGCGTTCGAATAAGCTGGCGGAAGAAACTCACCGCGGGGTCAATCGTCATGACGCGAAAGCGGTTTGCCGCCTATAGCGGCTTCTCGCTGCTGACAATCGCGGAGTTTCCGGTCAGCGATCCGCCCAGCGAGGACCTCCGTATCGAAGTGTGTGGAAATTCCGTGTACATCCAGTTCGAAGCCGCGAACTTCCTGCCCAACCAGTCGGGACAGATCACCATGAAGTTCACGTCCTCAAACGCTGCTGCGATATATGACGCGCTGCATCCGGAAGAGTGAGCACCCCCCAGTAATGAGTTGCGTGCAGGGCTGGCAGTCGAGGGGAGATCGTCCCGCCAACGATTGGCTATAATCGCGGCATGAACAATTCAATCTCTCCTCAGACTTCCGTGCGCGGGCGCGCTGGTACGCTCGCGATTTCGATTATCGTGTTCGTGTCGGGCGGCGCCGTGATGGTCTACGAATTCATCGCGGTTCGTATCCTGCAGCGGTTCTATGGCAGTTCGTTGGATGTATGGGCCGCTGAGATCTCCGTGTGCCTCGCCGGACTCGCCATCGGCTACTCGCTGGGGGGCTTCCTTGCGGATCGCTACCGTTCTTGGACGCCGTTGGGTGCGATGCTCTGCCTTGCTGGTATAACCGCATTCTTCATGGAATCGCTCGTAAAGGTGGCCGTGGCCGTGATTCCGCAGCAGGAAATGGTGCAGTGGTGGGAACCGTTGGCAGGGGCAGGATTCTCCACGTTTCTCCCCATTCTCGCCCTCGGCACGGTCATGCCGCAATGCATTCGGCTTTACGTCCGCGACATGGAGCACATCGGCTCGGGGGCGGGGCGCGTTGCCACCTTATCAACCTTGGGCAGTATTGTGGGCGTATTGCTGACGGTGCGCGTCTTTCTGACGTGGGGCGTCATCGAATCGCTCTACGCTATGTCGGGAGTCTTGACGATTATGGGATGTGGCATTATCGGGCTGGGCGTCGTGGCCAAGGCGCGGGCGCGACGCGCGGCATCGCTGGGGGTCGTGGTGTTCTTGGCAGGCGTGGCGCATG
>JBAZRU010000558.1:0-5053 GCA_041662805.1 Candidatus Hydrogenedentales bacterium
TCTTTCTGTTGATACCCGCTCGGGAATGGTTCCATCACGCATAGGTTTCCTGTCGTATTTTCTCTACGTGTGCTCGCTTTTCACCTTCGTGTCCGGACCGATTCAGCGATACGAGGACTTTTCCGAACAAGTCTCGCGACTTGGAGAGTGCACGTTGTCCGACGATACGGTGCAGCGTTCCGTGTCGCGAATAGTGAACGGTCTATTGAAAGTCGTTTTCGTTTCGGTTCTCTTCTTGAAATTGCACGAAACGTTTTCGATGATTTCCCTGGACACCCCTCGAACCGGCATCGGGATGGTCGCCTATTGGGGAAGCGCCATTGCCTATGCTCTTTACATGTATTCCAACTTTTCGGGGTACATGGATGTAGTCATTGGCTTGGGGGTCTTGTTCGGGTTTAGCCTGCCCGAGAATTTCAACCATCCGTTCGATTCCGCGAACTTTTTGGAACTGTGGTCGCGCTGGCACATTACGCTGTCTCGCTGGTTCCAGATATATGTGTTCAATCCGGCGCAACTCGCGTTGCACCGGCGATGGCCAAACAAACGCCTCGTGCCATATTTTGGCGTCGCGGGATTCTTTCTAACGTTTCTACTCATGGGACTTTGGCACGGATCCACCCTGCAATTCTTGTTATATGGAATCATGCTGGGGGCAGGCACGAGCGCAAACCGGCTCTATCAAGTGATCATGCAGCAATCGCTGGGCAAGAAAGGGTATGCGGCGCTCAAGGAATCGTCCGTTTACACGGCGGTGTGCATGGGAATGACATTTAGCTACTTTGCCTTGGCGCTCACATTCGTGTGGGCAGACACAGCGACGTTGGCCGCGCTGGCGAATCGGCACGGCATAGCCACGTGGTTGCTTTCGGGCGCTTATGCTTCGATTGTCTGTGGGTTGATACTGACATTTTGGAAGTGTGCACGGGAGGCGATAGGCACGCGCGCCCGCCTGTTTGAAGCGCTGACACAATCGTATGCGGTAAGACAGGGAGTGCTATCCGTCAAAGTGGCTTTGCTGATCGCCGTCTGCGTGGTGGGGCTCGAACGCTCCGTCGAATTCGTGTATCAGGCGTTTTAGCGATGAAGGCATTACTAAAGCAGGTGGCTCTGCTGTTTGCCGGGGTGGCGGCGGTCCACATCATTCTGGTTGCGCTAACCTCGATTGCGTATTCTCCGCTCGACGAGCTGGACACGTTCAAGGCGTGGGAGACCATCTACCGGCTTCCGGAGCGGCTGGTTGCTTTCGGGGTATCGGAACCTGCGTTGCGACAAGAGCGGAACATGATCGTGCTTGGAGCATCCAATGCGGTTCAAGGCTTTCGTCCGGCTGAATTGGGCGCAGGTTTTCCTGAATACCGCATTCACAACATGGCGTTGAATGGGTCCAACGTTACGGAAATGCGCATGGCCGTTGAATTGGCGATTGCGTCCACTCCGCCGGCCTTGGTTACGGACACCGTATTTGTGTACGGAGTCTGGTATGGGGGATTTGTCGACAATTCTCAGCGGAAGGCAATGCAGCATGCCTTTCAATTGGATAGGGGAAAGGAAGGCAACGAGGATGCAGGGTTAAGGCCCGAACTGGAGCGGTGGGGTGCGCCCGGAGTACTTTCAAACACTAACCTCTTGGAGGACTATCCGCCACTACTAAGGGGAATATCTTTGGGATTGAGGCCTTATTTTGCTCTTGACCGCGTGAAAGTATTTGTGTGGCGATTCGGTGTGCCCCTCGCGTTGCTGTCAGGCGGTCCGGTGGGGGAAGCGAGGGCGCGCGCCATGGCGCTTGACTTGGACGTCACGCCCCTTCAATTCGCATTTTCCAGGGAAGCTCAAATCAACTTCTGGAGGCGCTACATGGGCCGGCCGGACGGACAGCTTAAGGAGGAACAGTTTGAAGAACTGACGGCGCTTGCCCGTCGTGTCGAACAACTCGGAGCGTGCCTCGTGCTCGTGGATATGCCTATCCCTGCGTGGCACGAGGAGATAAGCAAGGAAGACGCGAGCTACAGGCGTCTTATGACGAAGGGGTTGGCTGAGATCGCGACGTTGCGCCGCATCTCTTACGTGAGCCTACGAGATGCGCGCTTGGAGTTTTCGGACTCCGCGCATCCACGCGAAGGTACGACGTCGCAATGGAGCGACGAGCTTGTCAAACGCGTCCGCCCACTGTTGCAGGAATCCCTTGCGAAGCCACAGTAGTGTCGGGATGCATATTATCAGAAGGTCAGTGCGGCGGTGATGAGCATGCCGAAGCCCATGGCGAGTTTTGCGAAGACGCCGGCGACTTTTCCGAGGGCGGCGCCGAGGCCGGTCCAAAGGGCTTGTCCCACCTTCTTTTCCATTTGGATGTATTCGTAGAGGGCGGCCCCGAGGAAGGCTCCGAGGCAGGCGCCGATGAGGGTGCCGACAAGGGGGATGGGGATCAGGGGGGTGAAGAGGATCGCGCCGAGAATACAGCCGACGAGGGCGGCGACGATAGAGCCTTTGCCACCGCCGAATTTCTTTGCGCCGTAGCCCGCCGCGACGGTTTCGAGCACTTCGCCTGCGATGGCAAATACGAGCATGATGGCGAGGCCTTGCCAACCGAAATAGTCGAACCCACTGAAGGCCCAGGCGCAGGCCATGGCGGCGAGGATAATCCAGTTGCCGAAGAGGCCAAGCAGGTCAAGGGCAAGGCCGACAAGAATGGCTATTCCAAACAGGGTCCATCCGAATACGATGAGAATGGTCATCAGCACGGTATTGTTCCTTCCAAGTTACGCATAGCCGGCCTCGGCGATGTAGCCGCGGAGGGTGGTTGCGGCGGCGCGCATTTCTTCGAGCATGGCGTCGCGCGAGGAGACTTTGTATTCGAAGTGCAATGAGACTGGGCCCGCGAACCCGGCGGCACGAACGGTCTTGAGGGCTTCGACCGTCTGTACACAGCCTTTGCCAAGTGGAGTCCATTTCACTTTGTTGCTTTCCCAAACGAAATCTTTGACGGCCATCATCTTGACGTAGGGCGCGAGCAGTTTGATGTTTGTGCGCCAGGCTCCATAGGCACCTTCCGCGGTGGCATGAGCGACGTCCAGATTAGAGCCGATGCTGTCCATGCCGAGCGTCGTGATCATGCGATGGAGGTCCCACAAGGGGCCGGCGACGTTGTAGTCTCCGGAGTGGTTGTGGTATCCACCGATCATGTTAAGGGAGGCGAGGATATCGCCGAGGCTTTTCAATTCCTGGGTGCAGGTGTCGAGTTCCTTGAGGACATCGCCATCCGGGGTGTATTTGTGGTTGCCGATACGGGCGTAGCGGATGCCGAGTTTGGAGGCGGCTTCGAGGATCGGCTTCGCGTCGGGGTCGGCGCCGCTTTTCAGGTCGGTCGTGATCATTTGGACGTCGATGCCCTCCGCGCGGATCGCTTCGACGGCGCGGGGGAGATCGGCGGCGACGGTGGCGGGCACGACGTGGCCGCCCGCGCGGACGGTGAGGTCGAGTCCGTCAACGCCAAGCGCTTTGGCGGTCTTGGCCAACTCCGCGTAGTCCTCGATGAAATGCAGGTGTTTTGAGAAGACGCAGATGGGGGGTGCCGCCGCAGGTTGCGCGGACACGCGGGGCGCGAGGGCAAGCGCAGCACTTGCCGCGGCGGCCGCGGTCAGGAAACGGCGTCGTGTAAGTCCAGTCATCCGCCCTCCTTGGGCTGCAGGAGCAGCCGCACCGGCGCATCGGGCGTCACGGAGACAGGGATGCCCTGCCTAAGCTGCTCGCCCGATAAGATGCCGGAATCCGTGGTAAAGGTTGCATTGGGTTTTACGGTAAACCATTCGGGGAACTGATTGAGGCGCGGATAGTCGGAGGGCATGTGTAAGTTCTCGGCGTGGCGGGGTTTATCGAAGCGCAGCTTGCCCTGCCAGGGCCAATCGGATTCGATGACGACGTGGAGCGTGCCGTCTGCGGCGCGGACGGCCCCGAGGCGCAGATCGGCGCGCCAGGGTTCGAGCCACGTGCCTTGGCTTTTCCACAGGGCGTACATGAGGGCCGTGCGGGCGAAGTTGCCGTCGCCGTGCCAGCCTTCGATGACGCCGGTGTCGCGGGGCTTTTCGAGGAGCTTGTTTGCGGTGAACTCGGCCCAATCGATGGCTTCGGGAATGGGCATGCGGTTGATGAGGTTGATACCGCCTTCGAGGGAATCCGCATAGCCGTCGGAACCGCCGTTTTCCCAGAGATATTCTTTGTTCTTAGGGAGGTTGGTGAGCACGAATGTCACGGCATCGCGGTATTTCGCGACGCCGTCGATGTCGGCGACGACGAGAAACGCGTTGTAGTCGTAGCCCCAATTGTCGGTGCGGTCCTGGGACTTTACTTCGCCCGTCTTGGGGTTGACGAGACTGAAGAGCAGGCCGTTTTCGTCGCGGGCGACTTCCAGGATACGGTCGAGCATGCGGTGCATTTCGGGTTGCCACGCTTTGAGTTTCTCCGGGTCCGTTTTCGAGGCGATGTAGTAGGCCTCGGAAAGTCCGTTAACGACCTCGCATCCGTGGTCGTCGAGACGGAGCTCGTCGGCCTGGGATGGCGGATGGTGGAGGAGAAAGAAATCGCCAAGGGCGAAGACGTGCTGGCGGTAGACGTCGTTACCGGTCATCCAATACATGCGGGAATAGCATTGGAGGAGATCGCCACAAACTTCGTGTGAAATGGACGGAAGCGTGCCGGCTTCCGTTTGCTCCGCGCCGTTCTTCCAAATGTCGTCCAGCAGTTCGAGCATGCGGACAGACCACGGGGTTTCGCCGAGCACTTCGGTCACGGGTATGAGGCCGTCCTTCGCGTATTCGCTGGCCCCGAAGATGATGTCGTTGAGCGCGGGCTGGGGCGTGAGGAAGCCGTTGGATGCGAAGTCGTATGTGTCGGGCAAACGGTCGAGGCGGTTGCAGAGGCGTTGTTCGTTGGCCAGCATGTCTTTCATGCGGCCGTCAAAGAGGGGGCGGTTCGTGTAATACGCCGAAAGGACCATGAAGGGGTAGTTGTCCGCGGCGGAATCCTTTGCATTCCAGTAGAAGTCTTTGGAGAGGTT
>JBAZRU010000559.1:0-5050 GCA_041662805.1 Candidatus Hydrogenedentales bacterium
AGCCACTATGCGTCCGCCGATGACCCGGCGCTAAAGGATCGGGATTGGATTGGGCAGCAATGGGAGACGGCGCGACTTCTGGTTCGAAGGGCCGGTAAGGGATCGGGCGCGTTGCTGGTACTCGATGAGATCCAGAAGATTCCCGGGTGGTCGGAAGTCGTCAAGCGCCTTTGGGACGAAGATACCATGGCGGATACGCCATTGCGCGTGGTCGTGTTGGGTTCGTCGCCGCTTCTCGTCCAACAGGGCTTGAGCGAAAGCCTGGCGGGCCGGTTTGAAGTTCTCCCCGTGCACCACTGGTTCTACGCGGAGATGCGGGATGCTTTTGGGTGGAGTGTCGAGCAGTATGTGTTCTTTGGAGGATATCCAGGCGCGGCCCAACTTGTCTCCGATCCCGAGCGATGGAGACACTACGTCCTCGATTCCCTTGTTGAAACCTCCGTATCGCGCGACGTGCTGCTAATGACGCGTGTGGACAAACCCGCGCTGCTGCGAAGGCTATTCGAGTTGGGGTGCGTGCATTCGGGGCAAGTGCTTTCCTATCAGAAGATGGTTGGACAACTTCAGGACGCAGGCAACACGACCACACTTGCGCATTACCTGCAATTGCTGCGAGGGGCGGGGCTTGTCATGGGGATAGAGAAGTACATGGGACAGGAGCTGCGCCGAAGGGCAACCAGTCCCAAACTCTTGGTCATGAACACGGCCCTAATGACGGCGCGCTCTGGAATGAGCCTGGACGAGGCCCGTTTCGACCCCGAGTTTTGGGGGCGATTGGTTGAGACGGCTGTCGGGGCGCATCTGGCCAATGCCGCCGTTGGCGCAAACTCTGGCTTATTCTATTGGTCGGGCCGCAATTGCGAAGTGGACTTCGTACTAAGTCGCGCCAAGAAGCTTGTCGCGATCGAAGTGAAGAGTGGACGTGTTCGAACCGGTTTGCCAGGGATTGAGGCGTTCAGCCGCGAACACGCAGTTCATCGAAAACTGTTGGTTGGTCAAGGAGGAATACCGCCCGAACAGTTCTTCGACACGCCGGTTGCAGATTGGTTTGAGTAAAAAGAGAGCTTACAACGGAGACTGAGGCATGGTTGAGCCATTGATGAAGGCATTCACAGACTACTCCGTCGTCCTTGAACCCGACCGCAACGAACCGGGTTGGTGGGCGGGTGCGCCTTCGGTCGTGCGCGCGGCGGACGGTACGTTTTGGCTGGCAGCACGCATGCGCGAGACGATATCGCCTCCGGGCTTCCGCGGTTTCGAGTTGCGGATACTGAAGAGCGCCGACGGCGTGCGGTTCGAGCCGGTCCACGCCATCCGGCGGGAGAACGCAGGCGTGCGGGGATTCGAGCGTCCCGCGCTTGTGATAGACCCTTCGACGAGAAAGTTCCGCCTCTACGCGTGTTCGCCGCGCGAGGAAGGCGGGTGGCACATCATCCTGTTTGACGAAGCCGACGACCCCAGCCGGATTGACGCAGCGTCGGCTCGTTCCGTGTTGGAGCCGCCTGCGGCGTGGGGGCATGGTATCGAGCCGGGGTACAAAGATCCGGTCGTGCTGTTTGCCCAAGGACTCTGGCACATGTACGTGATCGGAATCGATCGCGTCGAACGGACTTTCCACTTTACGAGCGCCGACGGGTTGGGCTGGATGGCCGATCCGAACAACCCCGTGCTCGAAAGCGCGGGCTGGCACAATTTCTATACGCGGCCCGCGTGCGTGGTCCCGACGGGTATCGGATACTTGTTCGTGTACGAGGGGTCAAATGCCAAATGGCATGACCCAAACTACAATATCGGGACGGGTCTCGCGTATACGCTCGACCTCAGCCGCATGACCGACCTGACTCCCGACGCCCCTGCCCTCACCTCAACGACGCCGGGGCGCTACCTCACGTGGCGGTACTCGCATTGGCTGCGCGTGGGCGACACCTTTCACGTCTACGCCGAGTGCGCACGGCCCAATGACAGCAACGAAATACGGTTGTTCCGCGTGCCGGCTTTCGACATCATCCGCTGAAATTGGGCGGTCCGCGCCCTACGATCTACCGAAAAGTCTGGTATAGTCTCAGGTAGAATTGTTTTCCGGGCGGAATTTGCTGGTTCAGGGTGCCGATCCATTTCGACTTCTAAGGGGGATCTATGCGAGTGAAATTCGTCAACAGTCTTGTTCTGTCTCTTTGTATTGCGGTTCTGGGGGGATTCCTCTCGGGGTGTCCGGCACCAAAGACGGACGCGGAACTGCAGGCTGCCTACGACGCCGCCGTGGCCGACGCGGAGGTGGCCGAGGCGAGCGAGATCTCCAGGGACTTGCTGGCCATCACGCCCTTCAATCCGCGCGTGATCTGGGAAGGCACGCCGGGCGAAAGCCGCGTCCTGGTTGTGACCTGGACTTCGTATACCGGGTACGACGACTTGGTGGGGAAGTCGCTGGTTATGAGCGACCTGACGAAGGCGGAGACTACGACGACGCGCGATGTCTGGGTAACCGCCGCGCCCGGCGTTCAGCACTTCATCGCGAATTGCCGGTCCATGCCCAACGGGCTAGAAGTCAGGCTGGAGCAATTGCTGGGCGTGCCGCCAAACAGCGGTAAGACACGGTTTGTCGAGTTCTGGGTCGATCCGGATGACCTGTTCCGGCCTGCCCCGGACCCTGAGATTACCGACGGCGAGGCGGGACTCGACTATCCGATGTCGGGCAACTTCATTACGGTGAGTCCGGAATACGTTACGTGGTTCGAGGATCTGAAGGCATCCTCCTACGGCGAGGATGGGTATCCGTGGACGCGGCTTGGATACACCTATGATTGGGGCAATCCGTGCTCGGAAGTTGGTTTGAGCGAATTTGTTATACAGACCGGCGCCACGGTGGACGTACATTCCGTGACGTTAACGGAAGAGTACTTCGACTAAGGCTCCACACTCACTCAATACGCAGCGAGTCGAAGCCGAGGCCCCGGCTGTCGGACCCAAAGCTTGGATCGCCGAGGTCGATGGTCATAAACGTTTTGAAGTCGGGAATGCGACCCACTTCCTGGCCATCGATGGTCAGGGTGCAGCCCTTGCCGTTTTCGTTGACGACGTTGAAGGCAAGCTCGTGCCATCCCTTGGAGCGGTTTATGGCTGAAGGCGAGGCGCGGTCGGCGCTTTCCCAGACGACGTACTTGTCGCCGCTCAGAGAGCCGTCTACGCCGAGTGCGACCATGGCGTTTTCGGTGGCGGTGAAGCCGCGTAAGGCGGCAAAGCAACGTGCACCTGTTTTCGCGGGGTCGTCATAGAACCAGACCGATACCTTTTTGGACAGGAAGGTCGGGTGGCTGTAGCGGATTGCGCTGACGTCGGAGTCGATGGTGTAGGCCTGGGCGCCTTCGCGGACGATATCTTTCGTGAGAAAGGCGTCGCGCATACCTTCCGTGCAGCGGAACACGTAGAAGGGGCTGAGCGTCCCTTCGAAGCCGCATAGCAGCGGAAACACCAAGGGACGTTCGCACTCACTGGGGTATGCGAAAGGGAACTCCTTCGTCAGGCCAACCGCTGGATCGACCTTGGACGCGTCGAACCGCTTGTTCTTCTCCCACTGCCCGTTCACCATGAGGTCCCCAGGCGGATTCAGGAACTCGAAGCCCGGGTAGACCGGCGATTCGAAGTAGTTGTTGTCGAGCAAGGTCTCGTCTTCGTAGCGTCCGAATTCGGTGTTGTCGGCGTTCGCGCCGTAGGCCCGGTTGTTCCGGATGTGGGTGTTGAAGGTCATGCCCGGATCGAAGTCGATGGAGCAGTCGTCTTTGGGGCGGTCTTCGGGTTGGGGCCAGGTGGCGTTGAACCACGACCACGCGTCGGCGATTCGGTTGTTCTCGAAGACGGTATTCTCCGTCGTTGCGCCGACGTAGAAAGAACCGCCGTCCCAACTCCGCGTGACGCAGCGCGCGATGTCGTTGTTCTTGATGACGTTGTTGTTCATCACGGCCCACTCGCGGGGGCGGTCCCACATGGAGAACATGAGCACGCCCGACTTGGGCGAATCCGTGAGCAGGTTGTTCGAGATGACGTTGTCGTTGGCAGCGCGCTGGAGCATGACGCAACAACCCGTAATGGAGAGCCGCCCCGGATGGTGGATGTAGTTGTTGTGGATCGTGTTGTGATGCGTGGTGATTTTCGCGGGGCCGCTCTTGGGTTCCTCGTAGGCGGATAGAAGGATGACGCCGTTCATGCCCGCATGCGCGATCTCGCAGCCGGTGACCAGGCAGTTGGTGGAACCGGTCTCCAGGCTGACGGCGTTGTTGCCTGCATAGAGGAACCGGCAGTTACGGATGGTAATGCGGTCCGCGTTGGTTGTGGTCACTTGATCGTTCCCGCCCAGAAAGCGAATGCCGTCGAGTACGATATCGTGGACGGGCTTTTCGATGCTTTCGCCGTTGAACCTAATCAGTGCGCCCGCGGTGTTCGCGGTGATGTTCGCCTTCGCGATATCGGAAGCTAACGGGATGTAGTAGAGGTCGCCGGCCTTTCTGTCGGCATAGAACTCGCCCGGGGCATCGAGCAATTCGAGGGCATTCTCCAACCGATAGCACTTGCCGTCGACAGGATTGTACGCGGGATCGGGCGTCTTGCCGTCGGTGTAGATGCGATGTTCGGGGATGTCGATGCGCTGGATGGCGTAGCGGTTCGAGAAGTAAGTCCCCATCATGATGAGGTGAACCTGCAATTGAGACAGGTCCCACCCTTGGGGATAGACGTCTTTCGGGTCGTAACAGAAGGACCACGTGGGCTCATGCTGTGGTTTCCACAGGCGGAACCAGCCCTCGTTGGGGCTGCGCGCGATGATCCCCGGCTCTCCATTCTCGAAGACCTGGGCGGGCGCCGCGGGCCGTTCGGCAAACTCGACGAATCGCGCTTTGTAGATCCCCGCGCGATACGGTTTCCATTCACTGACCTGCGCGCCGCCGGTGATCGTCGCTTCGTCGAGGCCGTAGTTGCGAAACACCGTGCTCCCGCCTTCGGAGGAGTCCTCGCTGCCGAACGTCACGGCGTCGGAGAGGAAGTACGTGCCCCAGCGCAG
>JBAZRU010000560.1:0-5046 GCA_041662805.1 Candidatus Hydrogenedentales bacterium
CCGCCCGACGACAGCCCGGAGATGGTGTATCTGCAGGAACGCCGCAAGTCCTTGGGCGGCTATGTGCCCAAGCGCTCCACGCATTGCGCGCCGCTAAAGACGCCGCCCATTTCGTTTTTCGAGGAGTTCTACAAAGGCTCCGACGACCGCGCATTATCGACGACGATGGCCTTCGTGCGCGTGCTCTCGAAGCTGTTGCGCGACAAGGAACTCGGCAAGTACGTCGTTCCTATCGTGCCCGACGAGGCGCGCACCTTCGGCATGGAGGCCCTCTTCCGCCAGATCGGCATCTACTCGCACGTCGGACAACTCTACGAGCCGGTGGACAGCGACAGCCTCATTTACTACAAGGAAGCGAAGAACGGCCAGATCCTCGAAGAAGGCATCACCGAAGCGGGGTCGATGTCCTCGTTCATCGCCGCCGGAACGTCGTATTCCACGCACGGCATCCCGATGATCCCCTTCTTCATCTATTACTCCATGTTCGGATTCCAGCGCATCGGCGATCTCATTTGGGCCGCGGGCGACTTGCGCTGCCGCGGCTTCCTCCTCGGCGCCACGGCCGGGCGCACAACACTGGCGGGCGAAGGCTTGCAACACCAAGACGGTCATAGCCACCTCTTGGCGACGACTGTGCCCAATCTCGTCACCTATGACCCGGCCTACGCCTACGAGTTGGCCGTCATTATTCGCGACGGCATCCGCCGCATGTACGAAGAGCAGGAAAGCGTCTTCTACTACATCACCGTCGGCAACGAAAACTACGCGATGCCTGCCATGCCCGCGGGCGCGGAAGAAGGCATCCTGCGCGGCATGTACAAGGTGCGCCCGTCGCAGAACGGCAATTTCAAACTGAAAGCTCAACTGCTGGGCAGCGGCGCAATCCTGAACGAGGTGTTGAAAGCGCAAGAAATGCTCGCCGAAGACTACGGTGTCGCCGCCGACGTGTGGAGCGTGACGAGCTACAAAGAGCTGCGCCGCGATGCACTGGATGCCGAGCGCTGGAACTTGCTGAACCCCGGAACCAAGCAGAAGGCACCGTACATCACGCAATGCTTGGAGAAAGAGCCCGGCGTCGTCGTGGCAGCATCGGACTACATGAAAGTGCTGCCCGACAGCATCTCGAAGTGGATACCGCAACGCATGGTCACGCTGGGCACGGACGGATACGGCCGCAGCGAATCCCGAAAGATGCTGCGCGAGTTCTTCGAAGTCGATGCGCGATTCGTGACGCTGGCCACCTTGCATGGATTGATGTTGGAAGGGGCCATAAAGCCGGAGGTGGTTGCGAAGGCCATCAAGACGCTCGACATCGACCCGGACAAGCTCAATCCCATGGTGAGCTGATCGCAGTGTTATACGAAAAAGCCTAGGTTTACGGTCAACACGACGTACCAAAATAGTCACAGACAGGACCATTGCCATGCCAACTGAATTCAAGTTGCCTGCACTCGCGGAGAATGTCGACAAAGTCACGGTCACCAAAATCTTCGTGTCGGTGGGCGACACCATCGCGAAGGACCAGACGATCCTCGAGATCGAGACCGACAAGGCCGCCGCGGAAGTACCGTCTTCGGTATCGGGAACCGTGACGGAGATTCGCGCCAAAGAAGGCGCGGTGCTTCGCGTAGGCGATATCGTTCTTGTCGTCAAAGAAGACGGCGTGGCAAAAGCGGCTGCCCCCGCGGCAATCGCCCCGGCCAAAGCCGAACCCGCACCCAAGCGCGCTGCGGCCCCCGCTCCCGTCGCCAAGGTTGCTGCACCTGCTGAAAAGCCCGCGGCAAAAGTCGCCGTCGCCCCCACACCCGAAGAAGCGGAAGCAGAGGACGGCGAGACTGAGCAAGGCGAAGGCGAGGAGCCGCGCGTCATTCAGCGCGGCGGCGGCGTGCCCGTTCCTGCATCGCCCTCCGTGCGCCGGCTTGCCCGCGAAATCGGCGTCGACATCAGCCAAGTGCCCGGCTCCGGCTCGGACGGTCGCGTGTCCCTCGAAGACGTCAAGGCCCACTCGCGCCTCGTGAATACCGATGTCCGCGGCGTGACGCCCCGTATGGCCGGCGGCACAATGCCGCTGCCCGACTTCACGCGCTGGGGCGACATCGAGCGCCTGGCCATGAACAGCGTGCGCCGACGTACCGCGGAAAACATGGCGTCCGCGTGGGTGACCATCCCGCACGTGACGCAGTTCGACAAAGTCGACATCACGCAGATCGAGCAGCTTCGCAAGCAGTACGGCAAGCGCACGGAAGCGGCGGGAGCCAAACTGACCGTCACCGCGATCATCGTCAAGGTGCTCGCCACGGCGCTCCGCAAGTTCCCGCAGTTCAATTCCAGCATCGACCTGGAAAACAACGAGATCGTCCAGAAGAAGTTCTACAACATCGGTGTCGCCGTCGACACGGACCGGGGCCTGCTCGTACCGGTCATTCACAACGTCGATCAAAAAACGGTCGTCGAGATCGCGATTGAGATGAACGAACTCGCGGAACGCGCCCGCCAACGCAAGAGCAAACTCGAGGAGATGCAGGGCGGCACCTTCACCGTCAGCAACCTCGGCGGCATCGGCGGAACCTCCTTCACGCCCATCATCAACCCGCCCGAGGTCGCGATACTCGGCATCTCCCGCGCCCACGTCGAGCCTGTCTACGTGGACGGGCAGTTTGTCCCGCGAACCATGCTGCCCCTGTCGCTCTCGTATGACCACCGCGTCATCGACGGCGCGGATGCGGCGCGCTTCGCACGGTTCCTCGTCGAAGCGCTCGAGCAGCCGTTCCTACTCTTTCTCGAGGCGTAAGTCAGGGCCGGTTTGTGCGAATCCGCAGTATTTCCAACCAGCGCCCCAAGGCGCATTGAGGATATGAGATGAGCGAGCAGTCGAATGGTTCCAATGGCAAGCGGTTGGCTGTGATTGGCGGCGGTCCCGGCGGGTATGCAGCGGCCTTCATGGCAGCCGACCTCGGACTCGAAGTCACGTTGATCGACCTCGAACCGAATCCGGGCGGTGTCTGTCTGTATCGGGGATGCATTCCCTCCAAAGCGCTCTTGCACTGCGCGAAGATCATCAACGACGCGGTAGAAGCCGAGCACTGGGGTATTCGATTCGGCCAACCCCAAATCGACTTGGACAAGATGCGCGCGGGCAAGGACGCCGTCATATCGAAGATGACCGGCGGCTTGGGCCAACTCTGCAAAGCGCGCCGGATTCAGTATGTGCAAGGGCGTGCCAATTTCGAAGAATCCCGCGTCATCAAAGTGACTAGCGACAGCGGGAAAGAGCAGATCATCAACACCGACACCACCATCCTGGCCGCGGGCTCGCGCCCGGCTTCCTTGCCCGACATGCTCATCGAGTCGGACCGCGTCATGAACTCCACCACCGCGCTGCAAATACCCGGCATTCCCAAGAGCCTGCTCGTGATCGGCGGCGGCTATATCGGACTCGAAATCGGATCCGTGTACGCCGCGCTTGGCACGAAAGTCACGGTCGTGGAAATGACCGACGGGCTCCTGCCCGGCGCGGACCGCGACCTCGTAAAGATCCTGGCGAAGCAGATGGATCATGTGTTCGACCGTGTCCTCCTGCAAACCAAAGTAAAGAAACTCTCCGAAGAAAAAGACGGAATTGCCGTAACCCTGGAATCGGTGGACGGCAAGGCGAAGAAGGAGAAGTTCGAACGGGTTCTCGTCAGCGTAGGCCGACGGCCCAATTCCAGCGGCCTCGGTCTGAACAACACGACCGTAACCGTGAACGCCAAAGGCTTCGTCGAAGTCGACCTCCAGCGCCGGACCTCCGACCCCGCCATCTTTGCCATCGGCGACATCGCGGGCGAGCCCATGCTCGCGCACAAAGCTTCCCACGAAGGCCGCATCGCGGCGGAAGTGGTCGCCGGCCACAACGTGGCCTTTGAGCCGCGCGCCATTCCCGCGGTCGTATTCACCGACCCCGAGATCGCGTGGTGCGGACTGACCGAAGCGCAGGCAACGGCGGAAAACCGCGACGTGGAGATTGCCCGATTCCCTTGGGGCGCTTCGGGCCGGGCATCGACTCTCAACCGAAGCGACGGCCTGACGAAACTGCTCACCGACCCTGAATCCGGCCAAGTCCTCGGCGTCGGCATCGTCGGTCCCGGCGCGGGCGAGCTGATTTCGCAAGGCGTGCTCGCCATCGAAATGGGCGCAACCGCCTCCGACGTCGGCCTCTCCATCCACCCGCACCCCACGCTCAGCGAGACCATCATGGAGACAGCCGACCTCATCTTTGGCCACGGCACCCACATCTACAAACCCAAGAAGGCCTAAGCGAAGGCCGCCAACACCCCGGTCGCATGCGCGTCTGGGATCCGAGTTCTCTTCGTTCGGTTCCGTACGGCTGCCCGTCGATTTCGCCGTTTCTTTCGCGGGGCCCGAACCTCTTGCACACTTTCAGTGTGCTTTTCGATTGTTCTGCTACCCCGGGGTACCGCATGTCGCGCGCGACATGCGGCACCCCGGGCTCTGGAATCCCGTGCCTTCAGCACGGAGGAGGCGGCAATTGCCGGCCGTTTACGTGCGATTGCCTTGGGAATGCCCCGTGTCGTTTTGACGATACAAGGGGGTGCTCACCTCGCCCAGTCTCTGCCTTCCGAAGTAGTGCGATTGCCCTGGGGATGCCCCGTGTCGTTTTGACGATACAAGGGGGTCCACCTTTGCCAGTCTCTGCCTTCCGATGTAGTGCGATTGCCCTGGGGATGCCCCGTGCCGTTTTGACGATACAAGGGGGTCCACCTTTGCCAGCCTCTGCCTTCCGATGTAGTGCGATTGCCCAGGAGGTGACCCTTGCCGTTTTGACGATACAAGGGGGTGCCTTCCTTCGCCAGCCTCTGCATTCCAAAGGATCGCATCTCTGAGGAAAACACGACCCAGTCTTTGAGGGGGTAGAAACTCTGGCTCGTGGATTGGGGACCGAGATGATGCGTACACGGGGACGGGTCCGACTTCCGCCGTAGGGGGTGTACCCATGCGTCTTTTTGACGATTCAAGGGGGGGTCCTGCGCAGATCTGAGGCATGGA
>JBAZRU010000561.1:0-5042 GCA_041662805.1 Candidatus Hydrogenedentales bacterium
GGCACGGCAAAGACGTTCGCCGCAGCCGTAGCCGTCGAGAGGAAGTACCCGGCGCTCGTCACGGTGCCCGTCGAGGCGACCACGGCGAACTTGCTGCCGTCCGCAGGGACGGCAAACACGTTCTCAACCGCCGTGTTGCTCGAAAGGTAGTTGCCGGTGGCGGTCAGCGTGCCGGTGGTCGCATTCACACTCAGCTTGTCGGTGTTCACCGTGAAGGTGGACGACACGCCGAGGGTGCCCGTGACCGTCGTGTCGCCGCCCGTGGGGGCGAGGACCAGATCGTCAGCCGGGGCGATGGTCAGATCGGAACCCGCAGTCGTGGTGATCTGGACATCGTTGTCCGCGTTCTGGAAAAGAAGGATCTTGTCGGTTGCGCCTCCGACCTGCATGGCGTTTGCCGCACTGGTCGCACCCGTGATCACCTTGCCGTTGGCGAACACGCCCTGAAGCGTGACCGCCGACGAGTTGAGCGAGGTCCAAGTGATGACGTTGGAAGAACTGATTGCGGAAATGAACTCGGGCACCGCATCCGCCGTGTTGAAGTACCAGTCACCGATGACCGGAACCCTGCGGAGTAGCGCCTGCATCTCATCGTATGTCGGGTCGGCGTCAAACGGGGCCATGACCCGCGTGTTGACGGAGTGGCCTTTCAGTACCGTTCCTCTGTTCGCTGCCATTGTAGTGATCTCCTTATCGGGTGGGGGGCGGGGTCTTACGCCCGCCCCCCCGCCTTTTCGTTACGAGTTGAAGTCGCTGTCGAGCAGCGTGTACTTGAAGTCATCCACGACGCCGAACACGTTGCGGCGGGTCAGGTACAGGTTCCCGGCGAAGCAAAGCTGCCCCTCCTTCATCAGCGAGCGGGGGATGCGGGTCATCAGCTTCTCATCGAGGAACTTGAACTCGATCTCGACCAGCGCGCCAAGCTCCGTGGAGTCGCCCATGAAGAACTTGCCGGGGGGCATCAGGCGGTCCATCTCGGGGGACAGCACGATGGTCTTCTTCGACCCGCCCTTGAAGGACGGCATCCGCAGCTTCGGCGTCTCGTAGTTGATGGTGCCGACCTCGGACGCGCCGATGCGGACCTGCGAGGCCATGACCTGATTCCAGATCTCCACCATCTCGGGCGAGCAGAAGAGGAAGTCCACGTCGCCGCCGTTGCGACCGATGCGGGCCACGCCCTGATAGATGTACGACGGGTCGAAGTCGCGCTTCGTGCCGCTGTTGGCAATCGAGACGCCCTTCCAGATGTTCTGCCCGGTCGTGGCGGGGTTGATGTTCTCGAAGATCGCGGAGGTGTTGGAGACCTTCATCAGCCCGTCGATCTCGCGGAAGTAGTCGGTGGCCGACACGTAGTCGCGGTTGCAGTTGAACGTCACGTAGTAAGCGTTCACGTCCTCGGTCGGCGTGTGAGCAACGGTGAACGTGGTCGAACTCGGGATCGCGGTGATTTTCGTGGTGTAGATGGTTGACCCGCTATCCTTCGCACCGTCGCCAGTGAGGGCAGAGAAAAACGAGATGTCATCACCGACGCGCATGTGCCAAGTCGTCTTCGCATAGACGGTGGTGTCCACGGTGATCGTCACGTCGTTGGTGTTTGTCGCCACCGCGCCAGCCGCGATCTTGCACAACACGCAGTCGCCCTTGCCAAGCCACTGACGGGAGAGGTGCCACTGCATGTTGTTGGTGGCCTCTTCCGCAAGCTCCGCGTCCATGTCCTCGAACTGGCCGTCGCCGTTCTTCGCGTTCTCCATGTTCGGGATGCTCTCACCGATGGTGTAGAGCTGATACCCGCTGACGGTCTGGTAGCCGGGAATCCAGTCGCGCCGGGTCGGGGACCGGGCGTACCCGTCCTCGCCCACGACGATGAAGTTGCCGCCCTGCTGACGGCGGATGACGAAGGACCGCTGCTTGCCGGTGTACTTCTTCTTGTTGCGGAGTACCCACGACCAGAAGGTGTTTGTCTCCTCGAACTGTTTGGCCGCGCCGTTTTCGTACACGATCTTGAGGTTTTCCGGCATGGACGCCTTGGTGGTGTACGTCCCGCTGGTGTTGTAGAGAGCATCGCCTGCCATAGCCGTATCTCCTATGTCTTAGGCACCGCGCCCTGAGCTTGCAGGACGCGCATTTTCGACGCTCGCGCATCGAACGTGCCGTCTGGTTTGCGCGCAATCATGTCGTCGATCTTCACTTCCTGCGGCTGCACCGTGGGCGAGCTTCCAGAGGACACAATCGGTTTCGGGGCGGCGCTGAGTACTTCCGCCTTCCTCTTGTTGTCCTTTTGCAAGTCGATCATGATGTCCCGCACCGCTTCCTTGGCGATGAACTCGACCTGTTCCTTCGTTGGCACTCCACCTTGCTCCGCAAATGCCTTTGCCTGCAACTTGGAGTACAACCGGGAATAGGACGAATCCTGCGCCAGTTTGCGGATGTTGGGTAAGTCCTTGAGGTCGGGGACCGAATCCAACACCGCGCCAATCGTCGTCTCATACAGACTGCCAGATTCGGAGTAGTCCTTTGCCCATGCCTTCATGTCCTTGGCGAACTTCATCACGTCCTTTGCGGAGCGCCCGGTGAAATTCGGGGTCATGTCGTCGGACAACGGAATACCCATGCTCTGTGCGGCCCTCATGAGCGCCGTATCTCCATACTGCTGTCGAACCTCTCCGATCTGCTGGTTGGCGATGAACGTCGCAGTTTCGTCTGAATTTCCACCGCGTGTGGAAAGCGCCTTTTCCAACGTGGCGATCTTTTCGTTCAATGACTTGAACTTCGGCCCGAACAGAGCGTCGTTCATCAGAACGTCGTCCTCCGCGCTTGGCGCAGCGGCAGGCGCAGTAGCGGCAGGCGGGGGCTGCGCGTATGCGGCCTTGAGCCGCGCCACTTCCGCAAGCTCGCCTTCCAACTGCTTCCTCAACTGCGCGGCCTCGGCAAACTTCTTCTCGACCGACTTGTGAAACTGCGACTGCACCACGCGAGGGTCGCCCGCGCTGTCGATGACCTTCGCCAGATAGTCCTCAAATCCACCGGGCCACGCCTCGCCATACTGAAGCGCCTTGTCGAAGATGGCGGCGGGGATCTTCTTTCCCTTGTACTCCACGAACTCGCCAGCGACCGGGTCGGCGGCAGGCGCGGCACCCGCGACGGCGGGGGCTTTCTTCTCCTCGATGACCGGAGCGGCGGCAGACTGCACCGTCGCAGGCGCGGGCTTCTGCTGACCCGCAATGAAACTGTCCCGAGCGGCCTTGAAGTCGAACGTGCCCTTCGGGGTCATGCTTGAAGTGGTGGTAGGAGCGGAGGGCGCAGGGGTGGCGGTAGTCGCCGCCGGTGCTGACGCCGGGGCGGGGGTGGCGGACACGCTACCTGAGCCGCTGACCACATCGTCTGCCATCTAGATCGCTCCTCTCATAAGTTGTTCCTGCGGCTGACCCTGCGGCGGCGCTGGATTGCGTTGTGCGGCGGGGGCCGTGGGTGCCGGTGGTTGACCGTTCGGCGTTTGCGCCTCTGGTGCCATCGGCGGTGGGGCCTGTATGACCCCGAGTTGAATCAACGCGGGCTGAACCCGCTGTGCGACCAGCGTTTGCGGGTCGTTCATGCCGGTCCAGTGGATCATCATGTGGGTGATGCCCGCCTGTTTGTTCTGAGGGGGGAGCATTTCCCACCGGGGATCGGTATACATCGGCTTCTGCGTCTCGAAGTGAATCGCGTGGTCGTCGGTGGTGATTTTCTCAAGCGACGAGTTGTCCACGATCTCGCCGCTGAGTATCGCTTCCATCTCGTTGAGGGCGATGCGCGATTCGCTTTTGTAGTTGCTCTGCGACTCGATGCCGTACTCAAGCCGCTGATATTCCTTGGCGTCGATCATCCCGGCCTGCGCCTCTTGGAGCCGCCGCTGTTTCGCCTGTGTGTCCGTCTCGCCGCTCAACCCGGCTGAAACCTCGACGGTGAACTGATTGGGGATGTCCGCACCGGAATACCAGACGGGAAGCGCGAGGTCTGCCGCCGCGTCCACGACTTCGAGCGCCTTCTTATAAGGGGTGTACTTCTGTTCAAGCATGAGCAGGACGGTCCCGAGCATGGCCCACTTCGCCTCGAACTCGGTGACTGCCGGTCCCATGAGCTTCGACTGAATCTCGTACAGCAACGAGATGCCCGAGTAGCTGTTGACGCTGCCGGGCTGCGTGGCCTGCGCCACCTTGTCGAGCGAGTAAACGCTATCGGCAAGCCCCTGCAACTGCGGGACAAGCTCTTGAATGTAGCTCTGCAAGGTCGGCATCTGGACCGGGCCGGGGGGCGGGGCGTTCGGGATGAAGTTGTATTCCTGCACGCCGCCCGGCGGTGGGCGAAGGTCGTTGATGTCTTGGATCTGCCCTCGTATCGCCTGCCACACGGGGAGGCCCATGTAGTTTTTCGTTTGAGAAATCTGCGAGAGGGTACGGTTCGCCTCAATCTGCAAGCCCTGTAATTCCTCAATCAGCCCCTTCGAGTGATACCCGGAGCGGTGGTCGAAGTGGAAGTCCACCATCGGGTAGTGCTTGATTCGCCGGTCGTTGAACGGGAAGGGGAACTCGGGGAGGAAGTCGATGATTCCCTCGCCGCCGAGCGACGGAATGAACACGAACCCGACGCCGTTGCCGTACTGTCCGTTGTCGGGAAGTACGCCGTTACCGGCCATGAACCAGCACTTGACGACCTCGACCTCTTTGTCCTTGTCCTTCTCGGGGCCGAACGTCTGCCGCCACCGGAGGGCGACCGATTCATCCTTGGAGTGCGGCGGTTCCTCGGGGAGATTCCACCGCTGCATGACCTCCTTGGGGTGCATCCTCACGATCTCGTAGACGCGGGGAGCCTTGTTCAACTCCTTGTACTGGTCGGAGACCAGCACGTCGAATCGGTCCACGATGCGGATATCGGTGATACCCGCGTAGATGGTCTGCCCTTCGGACTCGGCTGTCGGCTCGCCAATGCCGGGGTAGTACTCGGGGATGGCGTAGGCCACGCCGTCGATGGTGGAGCGGGTCATCAACTGGTGGAGCTTGAGGTTG
>JBAZRU010000562.1:0-5033 GCA_041662805.1 Candidatus Hydrogenedentales bacterium
CCTCACTACCTCCGGGGATCGGTAGGCTCACCGCTCTGACGGAGTTGTCTCTACATGGCAACGACGGCCTCGGAATACCGCCTGAATTTCTCGGTCCGACATGGGAGGATCTACGCGACAGGAAGAAGAAACCTGCCGCGCCCTGGACGATTCTCGACTACTACTTCCGTACGCGCAAGGCATCCGAGCGCCGGGCGTTGAATGAGGTGAAGGTCATCTTGGTGGGACAGGGAAGTGTCGGCAAGACGTCCCTGGTGAAACGGATCGTCTACGACACATTTAGTCCCGGTGAGGAGAAGACCGAGGGGATTTACATTGAAAGAGAGTGGAGCGTACCGGGCAGGAGCCAAGACGAAAAGGTGCAGGTAAACTTCTGGGACTTCGGCGGCCAGGAGATCATGCACGCCACGCACCAGTTCTTCCTGACGAAGCGGACGCTCTATCTGTTGGTGCTAGACGCCCGAAAGGGCGAGAACGAAAGCAACCTCCATTATTGGCTGAAAATAGTCGCCAGCTTCGGCGGCAACTCGCCGATACTTGTGGTCACCAACAAGTGCGAACAATACCACCTCGATCTCAATGAAACGCGGTTAAAGAAAGACTACCCTGGGATTCGAGGGTTTTTCGAGACCTCCTGCGAGAAGGCGACCGGGATAGCGGAACTCAAAGCGGCCGTCGAGCGCGAGATCCGCGCTATGCCGCACGTCTACGACTTGCTTCCCATCGAGTATTTTACGGTAAAGAAGGAACTGGAATCGCTCGCCGCGAGGTGCAACCACATCACGACGCGCGATTACTATGCCCTCTGCGTGCAACATGGCATCAGGGATTTGCGTGAACAGGACGCACTCTTGCGGTCCTTGCACGATCTGGGAAGCGTGTTAAGTTTCAACGACCCCGACAATCCCTATGCCTTGCGCGAAACAAGTGTGCTGAATCCCGAGTGGGTGACACAGGGCGTGTACCAGATCCTCAACAAGCAGAACGCCGCGGAATGCAACGGAGTTCTCACGAAGGCCGATCTGTCGCGCATTCTCGGTCCGAACAGCTACCCCGAGTCCTGTCACCGTTTCATCATCGACATGATGCAGAAGTTCGAGCTGTGCTTTGTCATCGAGGAGCACGAGCAATGGCTGGTTCCGGAATTGCTCAACGAGAACGAACCGGAAGGGCTCGATACGGAACAGAAGGGTGCCCTAAACCTGCAGTATCACTACCAGGTGTTGCCTTCGGGCATCATCTGTCGGTTCATCGTGCGGCGGTATGAGAACTTGGCGAAGCCTCCGGTCTGTTGGCGCAGCGGTGTTATGTTACACTTCGATGGCTGCTCGGCGGTGGTGCGCAGCGATAAGGACAAAGGGCGAATGTTCATCGCCGTGACCGGCCCGGAGAAGTGCCGGCGCGGCTTCCTGGCCCTACTTCGGCAGGAGTTCTCCAGCATCCACGCGACCATCCCCAACCTTCACCCGGATGAGCGCGTGCCCCTCCCGGACACGCCGCCGGACAAGCCTGAGGTCACCGTTTCCTACAAGCATCTACTCCGTCTGGAACAGGCCCGCGAACCCGATGTCTGGCCGGAAGGAGCGGAGCACAGCTACACCGTGGCTCAACTGTTGGACGGAATCGAGGACAAGCTCATCCGAGGCTGGAACTGCTTTGGCTATTGCATGCTCATGCCTCCCTTGTTTGTGGTGGAGCCCGAGACGACCTTTCCGGATGCGTGGGAGGTCTTCTGCTGCGACGTGCTAAACCGCCACCACAAAACCACTGGGATCTATCAACGCAAGCCTCCAGAGGGTGGGGTGGACTTGTACTGGCCGGAGAAGAAGACCGCCTACCAATGCAAAAGCGTGGAGGACGGAGGCGGACGGTTTAACGTCACGAAGGCATTGGCTTCGATTGATGCCGCGCTGGAAACGCGCAAGAGACTGCGTTGGGAGAAGTACGCTTTGTGCAGTAACGTGCTCTTAACCGGGGACCAAGAGCGGAAACTCCGCGAAAAGCTTGGCGATGAGGAATTGGAGTTGCTCACGCCGAGTTTTTGGCAACCCCGCTGCCTGGAACAGCGGGAGTACCTGCGCGGCCGTTTCAACATCTTGGCAAGGACCGACGAGAGAGGCGAACTGCGCGAGATAGATTAGCCCAATGCCAACCTGGTCTCGGGTAAGCAACTTGACGTTATCCCCTTGAAAAGCCTATGTTCCGGGAATGCTGCTGGAATACCCGAGATGAAACGAATCGCGCGGATGGGCCGTGTTTGGCGGAGGGAACGATCCGAGTGGATTTCCTTTCTTGCGTTCGTGGCACCGGGATTCTTCTTGTTCTCGGTGTTCACGTACTGGCCTATCTTCTATAGCTTCCGTCTCAGCTTTACGAAGTGGAATCTCCTTGCGCCGAAACCGGAATGGCGGGGTCTCAAGAACTACATTGACTTGGTGCAGGACCCTGATTTCTGGCAGGTGACGGCGAACACGCTTCTGTATGCGGTAGTCGTCGTTGCAGTGGCGCAGTGTTGCGCGTTTATGGTTGCGCTGCTTCTCAATCGCCGCGTGCCGGGGCTGGCGATGTTCAGGACGCTCGCGTTTCTCCCCTATGTGACCACGACCGCCGCTGCCGCGCTGGCGTGGGTGCTCATCCTTCATCCGCGGTTTGGTCCGCTTGGGACGGTGTACGCGGCGCTGGGGGTGCAGGGGACGAACTGGCTACAGAACTCAAAACTGGCGCTATGCGCGTTGATGGTTGTGGGGATATGGAAGGAGATTGGGTTTTCGTCGCTCTTCTTCTTGGCAGGACTACAAGGGTTGCCCGCGGATTGCTACGAGGCGGCGGCGCTGGATGGCGCTGGCCCGTTGAGCCGGTTGCGCCACATCACGTTGCCGCTTATGACGCCCACCGCGTTCTTTCTGATGGTGACCGGGTTCATCGCGGCGACCAAGGCATTCGACGTGGTGGCCATCATGACTGAAGGAGGACCGGTGTATCCGGCGTCGAGCACGTACGTCTATCACTTGTACACCGTGGCGTTCCGTGACCTCAGCGTCGGCTACGCGTCGGCATTTGCGACCGTATTCTTCGTCGTTACGGTGCTGGTGACCATCCTCCAGTTCCGGGTGGCGCAACGCTGGGTCCATTACGAGAATTGAGTATGCGGTCGTTGTCCATATACGCGGCGCTGGTGGCTGTCACGGGACTTCTTATGTTTCCGTTTCTGTGGATGGTGCTGACTTCGCTCAAGCCTTTGGCCGAGGTGACGGCGTATCCGCCGACGTGGATGCCGTCGGAATTCCGGTGGGAGAACTACCGCGACGCTTGGAATGCAGCGCCCTTCGGGCGGTTCTACGTGAACAGCGTAACGACAGGAATCGCGGCGACGCTGCTCCAGGTGTTCATCGCGTTGTTCATGGCGTATGCCTTCGCATGGATACGGTTTCCAGGCAAGGGTGTGCTGCTGATTCTGGTGATCGCGACGATGATGGTGCCGGATGAAGTGAAGCTGGTTCCTAATTTCCTGGTGTTGCGGCAATTGGACTGGATCGACACGTATTGGGCGCTCATCATCCCCCCCGCCGCTCATGCCTTTCCCGTGTTTGTGTTGTACCAGCAGTTTCGCGTGCTGCCTTCGGCGTTGATTGACGCCGCCCGAATCGACGGGGCCGGGCATGTACGGATCTCGCTGGGCGTCGTGGCTCCGTTGTCGAAGCCCGCGTTGGCGGCCGTCACGGTTGTGGCGCTGCTGGGCCGGTGGAATGATTACCTCTGGCCGCTGGTTGTGACGAATCGCACGGTTATGCGAACATTGCCGATAGGTCTCGCCTATCTAAAGGAAGCGGAAGCAGGACGGGGAGTCCGGTGGAATCTGCTGATGGCGGGATCGGTCTTCGTTGTGATTCCTATCGTAATTCTTTACATTATCCTGCAGCGTCAATTCGTCGAGGGGGTCACGCGAGGGGCCGTCAAGGCGTGATGGCATTCTCTCTATAAGGGGAACGTGAATCTTGCATGCTTGGACATTTTTAAAGGAATTCATCGCAGCGCCGCAGAACGTCGGGGCGATAGCCCCGAGCAGCAGGCAACTTGGAGCGCTGGTCATCTCTGCGGCGAAAGTGCCGGCTGCATCCGTGGTCGTCGAGTTTGGACCCGGCACCGGGGCCATCACGGAAGTGCTGGTCGAAGAAGTGAAGCCTAACGCGACACTTTTTGCGCTGGAGATTAACAAAGATTTCATCGAGTTGCTGAAGGGGCGCTTTCCGGATTTGAACGTAATCCACGATTCGGCGACCGAAACGCGCACATACCTCGACAAAATGGGGTTGCCGCATTGCGATGCGATTGTGTCGGGGCTACCGTGGACGATGTTTAGCGAGAAGCTCCAAGACGATCTGTTGGAAGCTGTGCTTGACTCGCTCCGCCCCGGCGGAATCTTCGCGACATACATGTATCTGCAAAGTCTGGTGATGCCGTCGGGCATCCGATTCCGGCGCAAACTCCGCGACCGGTTCACGCGGTGCGGTATCACCGAGACCGTTTGGCGCAACATCCCCCCCGCACGCGTGGTGTGGGGAGAGAAATAGGCCGAAACACTCCAATCACACGTTCACGCAACAGTTGCCATCAAAGGAAATGTAATCATGTTTGCCAAATCCGCGTTGATTGTAAGGGGCGGTTGGGAAGGCCACGAACCCCGGCAGTGCAGTGATGTCTTTGTGCCGTTCCTCAAGGAACAGGGCTACGAAGTAGATGTGCAGGACACGGTGGAGGTCTATGCGGACAAGGATCGCATGGCGAAGCTGAGTCTCGTGGTTCAGTGCTGGACCATGGGCACGATGACGGGCGAGCAGGAGCGCGGACTGTTGGACGCAGTGAAGAGCGGCGTGGGCATCGCGGGATGGCACGGCGGCTTGTGCGACTCGTTTCGCGCGAATTGCGAATATCAGTGGATGACCGGCGGCCAGTTCGTGGCGCATCCCGGCGGCATCATCGACTACACCGTCAATATCGTGAAACCCGAGGACCCGGTTGTGGCGGGGGGGGAG
>JBAZRU010000563.1:0-5028 GCA_041662805.1 Candidatus Hydrogenedentales bacterium
CTTTTTCGAGTTCGTCGAGGGGGGCGTAACCGGGATTGCGGACCAACTCCAGGACGGCCTTTTCTTCGGTTTCGCCGAAGCGGGGCCAGTGCGAAGCGTCCGAATCGGGGGAGGTAACGGCTTTGGGTCCGCCGTTGAGTGCGAGCTTCTCGACGGGAGCTTGGCTGGCAGCGGACTGGGCCAGTGTTAGGCTGGCGGCCACGGCTCCGGTAGTCTTGAGAAAATCGCGACGGGTGGGCGGACGGTTTGAAGAAAGAGATGAAGATTCCACGACATGGTCCTCCATGGATTTTGATATCCCCTGCGCAGAGCCAGGCTACTCGGAATTCGCAGTCATACTATCTCGATTGGGGGTTTGTATCAACCTGTGGGAGGGGGGAGCCAGATAGGGCGCTTTTGGCGCCAGCGCCTCTTGCCTCTTCCCGAAGACAGGCGCAGCCCGCGGACGTTTCGGCGAAAGGCTCCTACCAAGGCAGATGCATTCACTTTGACCTTGGCATGGTGGGAAATGTGATACACTTGAACTGGCGGGGGTGGCGAAAAAGAGGCAATGTCTATAGTCCGAGCGCCGATCGACCCTCAAAACGATCAAAGACACCATGACCCACGGTACGCCGAAAGAAGCGCCTCGCGAAAAGGACTTGAGCGACAGCTTCGCCTATCTTGAGCGTCAATGCCAGGCGCTGGTCTCCAATGACGTTGTTGTGCACGCGGCTTCCGATCGCGATGGACGTTTTGTCGTCTGCAATGATCGGTTTCTTGAAGTGCTTGGGTATACGCGCGCCGAGCTTCTGGCGCTTCGTGACGTGGACATTACACATCCCGACGATCGCGACGCTACCGTGAAGTACTTGGAAGACCTCTTTCAGGGGAAGCGCGACGGAATTCGACTTGAGAAGCGTTTCGTAAGGAAGAATGGCGCATTGGTCTGGTGCGATCTGACGCTCTCGGCGCTGCGTGATGAAGCCGGTGCATTCATTGCGGTCGTTGGAGCGGGGTTGGATATTTCGGACCGGAAGCGGGTTGAAGCGGATCGCGAGAATGCGGAGAGGTGTTTGCGCGAATCGCGAGACCTTTTTGAACGCGTGCTGACCAGTAGCCCGGCCATGCTTTTTACGCTTCGTCTTGAGGATGGCCGCTTTGTGCCCGAATGGGGCAGCGAGAACATTCAACGGATACTTGGCTACACGACGCAAGAGGCCTTAACGCCAGGATGGTGGCAGTCGAACATCCATCCCGAGGATCGCGCGGAGGCCCTTGCCCGTTCGTCGTTGGTGCTCGAATCCGGGACGTTGACCCAGGAATACCGCTTTCGCCGTCGAGACGGCGTGTATGTATGGCTCTTGGATGAGATGCGCCTTATTGCGGGTGCAGGCAGTGGCCAGCCTGTCATTGTGGGTGCGTGGTCGGACATCACCGATCGCAAGAGCGCAGAGCTTGAAGTCCGGCGCCAGAAGGAGTTTCTTCAGACTCTGCTTCAGCACATCCCCGTCATGGTTTCGCTCACCGACCGGGAGGGAAACCTCATGTGGGTGAACGACTGTTGGGAGAAGTCGTATGGGTGGCTGCTGGCGGAAGCGCGCGTACGGGATATTTTGGCGGACCTGTGTCCCGACCCCGTCTATCGGGAGTATGTGCGGCGGGCGTTTGTGGCCGCGACGGGCGCGTGGAATGATCTCAAACTCTACACGCGCGGCGGACGGCTGATTGAGTCGAGTGTCTCGATGGTACGGATGTCGGACGGATCCATTGTGGCGATTGGAGTGGACCTGACGGAACGGCGGCGACAGGAATCGGAGATCTTGCAGCAGAGCGTGCGTTCGGAAGCATTGCTTCGAATGGCGAGCGACGGGGTGGTGGTGCTCGATTCGGAGGGGAACGTGACCGAGGTGAGCCAATCGTTTTGCCGCATGCTCGGGTACACCCAGGAGGAATTGCTCAAACGGAAGGTGACCGACTGGGACGCCCTGAAGGACCGGGACCAGATTGCGGAATTGATGAGGGCCACGGGCCAAGAGGGCGGCGTTTTCGAGACGCAGCATCGCCGCAAGGACGGGTCTGTATACGATGTCGAAATAAGTTCCTGCCGTGTGTCGATCCGGGGTCAGGACTACTACTATTGCGCATGCCGGGACGTTTCCGAGCGGCACCGCATGCAGAAGCGGCTCGCCGAATCCGAACACAAGTACCGCGCGCTATTCGAGACCTCGAATGATCCGATACTTGTATTGGATGGGATTCGCATTGCGGACTGCAATCCAAGCGCCGTGCGGGTTTTGGGGATCTCGCTGGAACAACTGTTGGCCCAGTCGCTTCTCGACTTCACGCCTGCGATTCTGCCGGATGGGACGTCCGCGGCGGAGCGAATTGCGGCGTGCATCGGGAGGGCGTTGCGTGGGCATGCCGAGCAATTCGAGTGGCGATACGTTCGGGCCGACGGCACGCCGATCGATTTTCACGTTGCCCTCAGTCTCTTTTCGGCGGGCGAGCGGCCGCAAATTCAGGCCGTGATGCGGGATATTAGCGCATTGAAGAATGCGCAGGCTGCGTTGCGCGAAAGCGAAGATCGATTCCGAAGCGTGTTCGAGCATTCTCCCGTGGGGATGGCGACGGTGACTCTGGACGGGGTCTACCTCAAGGCCAATGCGGCGCTATGCGCCATGGTGGGAATGAGCGAAAGCGAGATCGTGGGGAAAGACTTGCGGGACTTCACGGATCCGGCGGACTGGGAAGAGCACCTTGGGATGCTCCGGCAACTGGTAGCAGGGGAGATTGAGATAGCCGTTTATCAGAAGCGGTACATTCGAAGCGACGGACAGCGGATATGGGCGTCCGTGCATGCGAGTCTCGTGCGCGACCATAACGGAAACCCCGCCTACATCGTGGCGCAAGCCGAGGACATCACGGAGCGCAGGGAGGCGGAGAGCGAGCGGGCGCGGCTTGTGGCGGCCATCGATGCGGCCGCGGAGGCCGTGGTCATTACGGATACAAAGGGGGTCATCCTTTACGCAAAGCCGGCGTTCGAGCGGATTACGGGGCACAGGATACAAGATGTCGTCGGGAGCAATCCACGGGTGCTGAAAAGCGGCCGCCACAACGATGCTTTCTACGAGACTATGTGGAGCACGATCGTCTCGGACAAGGTGTGGTCGGGAAGGATGGTGAATCGGCGCAAAGACGGCTCGCTGTACACGGAGGAGATGACGATCTCGCCGGTCAAAGACGCCTCGGGTCATACGAGCAACTTCGTGGCGGTGAAGCGGGACGTGACGGAAGAGCTTCGCATGGAGGAGAGCCTGCGCCAGTCTCAGAAGATGCAGGCGATAGGGACGCTTGCGGGAGGCATCGCGCACGACTTCAATAACATACTCGCCGCCATTCTGGGTTATGCCGAACTCCTGGCTCCTGTCGTCAAGGGCCACGCGCAGGCGAAGGAGGACGTCAGTCACATTCGCGCTTCGGCCTTGCGTGCGCGGGACTTGGTCCAGCAGATCCTCACGTTCAGCCGACAGAAGGAGCGGGAGCGGCACGCGGTGCGTGTAGACATCGTGGTAGCGGACGCCGTGAGGCTATTGCGGTCGACGATTTCCAAGTCGATTCAGATCGTCGCCGATATCGAGCCGTCGCATTGCACGGTGATGGCCGATGAAGCGGAGATCCATCAAATCATCGTGAACCTTTGCACGAACGCGTATCACGCCATGGGGGAATCGGAGGGCACGCTTGGCATTTCCCTGTGTGTCGTGCACGTGGACAACGCACTGACAGCGGAGATCCCGGAGCTTTCTCCGGGCCCGCACTTGAAGCTGAGTGTTTCGGATACGGGATGCGGCATGGACGAGACGACAAAGGAGCGCATCTGGGAACCGTTTTTCACGACGAAAGAGCAAGGCAAGGGGACGGGCCTGGGCCTCGCAACGGTTCACGGGATCGTCAAGGCTCTTGGCGGGGCCGTCACGCTGGACAGCGCTCCGAATCGCGGCAGCACGTTCGCCGTGTATTTGCCGTGTTTGGTGGAACCTGCGTTGCCGGATGGCAAACGGCAGGTTCAGACGCTAGAAGGCAACGAGCGCATCCTTGTTGTCGATGACGAGCAGCACGTTGCCAGTGTTGTCGGGAGGATGCTCGGGGGACTTGGGTACCAAGTGACCGAGATGATACTGAGCGGCCGCGAGGTTTTCGATCTCCTCGTTACGGACCAACAAATGCCCGGGTTGACTGGCAAGGAATTAGCCGGGCGGTTGCGGGCCGCACGCAACAATCTTCCCATCGTCATCATGACGGGGTTCAGCGAAACGATCACGCCCGAATCTGCGGCAGAGATGGGCGTGTCGGGATTCCTCTACAAACCGCTCGATTCGGAGGAGCTTGCGGCAGCCGTACGCGAGGCGCTCGATTCGGCCAAGGCCGCCCGGGAATCCCGGTAGACGGATTTCCGAAACTGGCACATACAGCCTGGCATGGACCCTGCTTGGTCGAAGCGTCGTACGGCAAGCAGGGGGCTTGGGGAAAGGTTGTCAGGTTGTCACAGGAAGCTGAACGTCCAGCGGATCTCCAGGTTTTCGTTGCGGTACATCTCGGGGACACTGAAGGGAAACGGGGGGAAAGGCCCCGAACGTTCGATGGCTTCTTTACACAATGCGGCGTAGGTCGCGGACAACCCCGATTCCACGATCTCCACGGAGAGGACGCGCCCGTCGGGGGCGATTGCGCAGTCCATGACGGCTTTCGTCTCCGTGGTGCCTGAGTAGCGGACGTGCATCAAGCCTTTCCAGTGTTTTTCGACCCGGTCGCGCACGAGCTTCAAGTAGGGCGCGATTTCACTCTCCATCGCTTCGAAACTTAGGAAGCCTTTGCTCTTTACGCCTCCATCGACCCGGCCTTGGGTCTTGCCGGGGGGTAAACTCGGCAAGGTTGGTTCGGGGGCTTTGGCCAGTTTCATGGCCTCGCCAGGGGCTTCCGTTGGAGGCGACACGCCGTCGGGTTTGGGGCCCGGATCCGGAGTGGGCGCGGCGCCGGCTGCAGGAA
>JBAZRU010000564.1:0-5026 GCA_041662805.1 Candidatus Hydrogenedentales bacterium
CCCCAATAGAAGTCTCGCGTCCATTTGCGCGCGTTCTGCACATCGAGCGTCCACTGATTGGCGAGGGGAGAATAGACTGCGACGTCCTTCTGCGGACTTCCTAGCCTCAGCATGGAACAACAACGGTCGAGATAGCCGGAGAGTTGGCGATAGTGTTTCCACCAGACGTTGGTGTGATTGATTACCGCCTCCCACGGCAAGACCCGCGAAGGCGCAGCCTCTCGCTCGGGCGTATAGCAGTAGAGGTGGTTGTAGAACTGGTTCGCGCCGGCGCACAGAAATCCGTCGCTCGCAATCTTAAGTTCCTCCAGCGTCGCGCGGAAGATTTCCCAATGGAGATAGGTATACGCTTCAACGCCGACGATGTTCCGTCCGTATAGATCAGCGCCGGAGGCGACATACCGTCTCGGTCCGATGCGTGTGTCGAACCAGGGGACTGCGTCCTTTTCTCCCGGCGTGATTTCCATGAAGGGAAGGTCCGCCGCGCCTGCGCCCTCAAGAGTATCAGTCGGAAAACCGTAAGGCTCCATACTCGCCTTAACATGATGTTCATGGCACCACGTCAAGTAGGTGTTGAAGAAAATCTCGTGGCCCGCATGAGCCAGAAAGTCATTGACGTCGTATTTGACCTTCGGCGATATTTCGCCAACCTTCCACCAGAGAGCAGGCAGATACTTGGCGAGATCGTATCCTTTGTGGTGCTGGAATTCGGCCATGAGGCCGTCGCTCCAGGAAATGCCATTCGGCAAGTTCGCCATCTCGAAGCTGTCGCAATGAAGCGCCTCGACCGTCTTCCCGAACTCATCCCCGACAGCTTGGTAGAATTTCCCGCCTATGAAGTCGCAGTAATTCTTCATAGCGGTTCTGCTGAAATGGTCGACGCACCAATGCTCCTGACCATAATCCGGGCCAACTGTTCGCTGCCCGGTCGGCTTCAGCCAGAATGCCATCAAGCGCCACGCGCCCGCAGGGGCTGACCAAGAGATTCGTGTCCCCTTGACGCGCGAAGTCAGATCGACAAGGCTGTCTGCTTCCATGATGCCATTGACTGTCCTGGCAGCAACGACCGCCACCAGTTTGTCGACATTCGGAATATCCGCGACAGAGACTTCGCCGCGCGGGTCGGCCATCTTGACGTATCTGGGCAATTCATCGGAAAAATCCCGTGGACCAATGATATCAACCGAGGCCGGGACAAGGCTTTGGCTGCGTTCATCCGGAGGCACCCAGAATCCCCCAAATACCCAACCGCCACTGAAGTTGAGGGTGACCTTCATATTCAATTCGCGGGCCGTCAGCACTGCATGGCGAAGCATCGCAAGATAATCATCGGACAAGAACGGAATAGCGCCCTTTTCATAGATGGGCGAGAAGGCGCTGTTGATCAGCACGCCTCCCAGCCCCTGCTCGTGCATCTGCTGCAATTCCCAAGTGATTTCCTCCCGGGTTACCGCGCTGCCGGGCCAAAACCAATAGGTCCGCGGCCGGCATTCATCGGGAGGGGCGGCGAAATCACTGCGGATTTTTTGGTCCACGGCTCCGGCAGAAAGGCCTGCATGGAAAACGAGAAGCGCCGTGAGCAATTGGAAGATGTGACGCGGTGAATCTGCGGAAAGCATGGTTACATCCCCTCACTCTGTCAGACCCAAAAGTGCATAGCAACAGGCGCTTGAATCGGCCAAGCGCCCGGGGCGAAAGGCTTCAATTCAATTGCTATGTCACGCGGTGCTTGATACTGCGCTTTAGAAGTGCACCTTCAGCGAGGATCGGAGGCCCAGTTCGCCGGGCGGACGCGGAATATAGTACAACTCGAATTCCCACCAATCGGCCCCGCCAGGCAAATCGTTAAGATAGACCCTCGCGACATGGCCGTTCTCAGCGGAAGGCTGCTCGAGCACGAAGGGGTGGAGGGTCTGTGACTGGATGTCTTTCACAATCACCGTGCACGGCGTCTTGGGCAAGTCAGCCAATACTTGGGAGAGTTCGACACTCGCCCCATCCCAGCGCAAGTGCTCGACGGTTACTTCCGAACCGCACATTGCGACGATATCCTCGCCGTCGATCTTCCCTCGCCAGTGCAGGATCTTCACCGCTTCCGCACCGTATTTCTTGAGTAGCAGCGAGTATTGTTCTTGCTCTTTGGCCACGGCCGCTTCAATTTCCTCTTTCGTGGGGGCCTCAGCCAAGATCTGCGCCGCTCGTTGGGGATCTTTCAACTCCTGCTCGACGTTCAACAGAAGTTGGTCGACTCCGAAGAGTTGATACGAGAAGCCCGGCGCATTCGCGAATCGATTGCGGGCATCGAGAAGGTTGCTGTGTTCGGCGTCGAGACGGCGCCTGTTTTCGTCGGTGAGGTCTTCCCTGTAGTCGAAGTACGCGAGAAAGGTCTTCACATAGCAGTTGTTGGTTTGAATCAACAGATGCGTCAACTCGACGGACTGGCCGAGCTCCACTTTGAGAGATTCGTCCTTTATAAGGCCGCGGACGGACGCATATTTCTCGACCATCTTTTCGGAGGTTTCGAGCCCATGGTCCAAGTACATGAGCGTTTCAGGAATCCAAGGCTTGCACCGTAGGTAAATCTTCCGCAGAAACTCCATGTGCTCTTTGCCGCCGTCGATACTCGTGTATCCGTGAGCGACGAATTGTCCCACGCGGATGTGCGGCAGCGAATTGAATTCGCCGTAGGTGACCGGCTCGATGTAGAGGCCGTATGCGTAGGCCACGGGAGACATCAACAAGAGTCCCGCAATGTCCGCTGCGGCGGGCCGCCCGAAATGGATCGCCGCAAAATCCTCGGCGATGTCTCTCACATTCTCATGATGGTTCCATGACAATCTGGAAACGGTATACGCGGTAAGGCTTCGTGTCTGCCAGTCCTCCTCGGACGCCATGTCGAGACTGATCCCCTTCAGGGTGCTGTTCTCGACGTCCAGCATGCTCTTCAACCCTGACTGGAAGTAGGTTCCCGGAAACGTCGGGAACAACTTGCCGCCTGCGTGATAGTCCATCGTTTCACAGATGACCATGTTCGTGTGGGGTGTCTGGTTGATGGTCGGGTTGTAGGCTTGAAACCACCAGCGATCATTCTGCGTGAAACTGGGGAAGAGATAGAGATTACGCGTGGGCACGGCGTCCGTGAAAATCGAACGATACACCCCTGCCTGAGATTGTTGCTCATATGGGCTCGTGGACCACGTGTGGTATAGCAGCAGCTTGTCGAACTCGCCTACAACCACCTCCCATAGCTTTATGACAAAGGTCTGGCACCGCTTGTCGAGTCCCCAGTCGCATCCCTCGCCGTCGTGGATAACATCGAACGTCTGGTAGTTCCCCCAGTACGACTGCTCGTCGGCGGTGAACGTACACACGCCGTCGAGTTCGGGCATCGACTGAAGAAGCCGGCGGTACTTGGCCTGAACGGCTATCCAGAAGTTCGGATCGGCGGGGTTCAACGTCGCGTTGAATTCCTTGATCAGCGACGGGTGGTAGGTGAAGTCAGTGCCGAAGGCCACGAACTTCATATGCAACCCATGTGCGTAGTCCGCCAACTCCCGCGTCTTTGTGCGATAGGCCTCATTCTCGGAACGCTCAGGTTCGGCATCCCACGGGACTAGGCGCAACGGGTTCTCTCCGAACACCATGTTGAGCCCGTACCGCAAGGCGGTGCGAATGTCGCCTTTGCTTTGCACGACACTGCGCGAAAAGCGATTCACCAGGGAAGGCTCTCGCTTGACGTTAATATCGGGGATCTCGCCGTAAACGCGCAGCCGGTCCCAGATCCAGTAGATTCCGTAGACATCGCCCAAGACAGACCCGCCCGCCACGACAATTGCCCGATGGCCGTTCGCCGTCAAAGTGACGATTTCGTACCCTTCGGGGTTCGCCACACCGGATAGGGTCAGCGTTCCCGCATCGCGCATCTGTCGCGCGACGGTATTCCGCTCCGGCCCACCGACAAGGATGATATCCCCTTCCAGGTGTTGGGATTCTGAGGCTGTCTTGATTGGGGTCTTTCGGGCCTCGCCCGCTCGCTGCAAGTCTTCAATGGCGACCCGTATGGCCTCATCGCCTTCGTAGCTCGCGGGCACAACCAACGTCCAATCCGCCGAGGCATATCCATCGTAGGCAAGGCAACAGACCGCAAGGCAAACGGCCAGCGCTGGTGCGAAACGCATAACGAGATCCCCTCACTTTCCCCAGAGGACAAGAACTCGACGCATCGACGTATTCTACGCCGCGTCAACTCCGATTCAAAAAGCGGAGTCGGAGTTTCGCTCTCTGCCTGCAAGCAGTGCACACCCAATCGCATTCACTTTGAATCTCGACGCACGAAACCGATAGCGCGTTTCGTCTTCGGGGCGGGCGGCGACATGAGTTCGCGAATCGCGTCGAAGACGACTTTGAACTGGGCGTCGTATTTCTTCTCCAATGCGGCAAGTTTCTTCGCGAGCGCTTCGTTGGAAGCGAGCATAGAGCGCAGGCGCACGAAGGCACGCATGATCTCGATGTTGACGTGGATGGCGCGCGGGCTGTTGAGGATCCCGGAAAGCATCGCGACACCCTGTTCGGTGAAGGCGTATGGGGGATATCGGCGACCGCCCCACTGACTTGAGGTGCCAAATTGGCACTTCAAGTCATCAAACTCGCTCGTCGATAGTTGGAACATGAAATCATCGGGAAAGCGCTCGATGTTCCTGCGTACTGCGCGGGTCAACGCCTTGGTTTCGACGCCGTACAGGGCCGCCAATTCGGAATCAATGATCACCTTGTGCCCCCGAATAAAGAGAATAGCTGTATCGATTCGTTCTACGGGAATGAGTGCTCTGGATTCCATTGCCATTCTACTGCGCCCCTGTCTACTCTTGGCCCCGAAACATAACGAGGTACACAAAGGGAGTCGTCATACTGTTTTCCGCTATATCGCTTTCCTTTAAACTCGTGCCCCGGCGGCATCCATCCTGGATGCCTTGACTCTCTGCTCGCGCCACTTTGAGAAGTGACGGCGCGACCCCTCCTCAAATGG
>JBAZRU010000565.1:0-4996 GCA_041662805.1 Candidatus Hydrogenedentales bacterium
CAACAGCAAGGGTTGTCGTCGCGTTCCATTGCGGTCATCGGAGACGGCGCCATGACCGCCGGCATGGCTTTCGAAGCCCTTGGCCATGCCGGACACCTCGGGTCCGACTTGCTCGTAATTCTCAACGACAACGACATGTCGATTTCCAAGAACGTCACGGCGTTGTCCGCGTATTTCAACAGGCTGATTACCCACGGCCTCTACACGCGCGCCCGCGGCGATCTTCATACGTTCATGGAGCGAATGCTTGGCCAGAGTCTGACGCGCGCCGCCGAACGCCTGGAGCATTCCGTCAAGGGATTCTTGATGCCCGGCACCCTGTTCGAAGAATTGGGCTTTCGCTATCTCGGTCCCGTCGACGGCCACGATCTCGATGTGCTCGTCGAATGCCTCAGCAATTTGCGTAACTCGCGCGGCCCCGTCTTCTTCCATGTCGTCACTAAGAAAGGCAAAGGGTACAGCTACGCGGAGGATGATCCGCTCACGTACCACGGCGTCCGCGCGTTCGATATCAAAACTGGACGTTTTCAACCGGCCCCGGCTTCGGTTCCCACATTTACCGATGTATTTGCGGACGCGTTGATCGATGCGGCGCGCGAAGATTCGCGCATCGTCGGCATTACCGCCGCGATGCCGACCGGCACCGGCCTCAGCAAGTTCGAGAAAGAATTCCCCACGCGCATGTTCGACGTGGGAATCTGCGAGCAACACGCCGTGACCTTCTCCGCGGGTCTTGCCACCCAGGGGCTGAAGCCCGTGTGCGCCATCTATTCCACGTTCCTGCAGCGCGGTTACGATCAAGTCATTCACGATGTTTGCCTGCAGAATCTGCCCGTGGTGTTTGCAGTCGACCGGGCGGGCGCCGTGGGCGAAGATAGCCCCACGCAGCAAGGCGCGTTCGACATCTCGTTCCTGCGCCTTGTTCCGAATCTTTCTATTCTCGTTCCTCGCGACGACGTGGATCTTCGGGCCATGTTGCAGTGGTCGCTCAAGCAAGACAGCGCGGTGGCAATTCGCTATGCGCGTGGCAAAGCGCCGACGCTGGGTTCCGCCGACGGCCGCGATGTGACTCGCGGTGAAATACTGCGCGAGGGAACGGACGCGGTGATTCTCGGGGTCGGCCCCATTCTGGCCGCCTGCCTGGATGCCGCTCAGACCCTTCAAGCGGAAGGCCTGTCCGTCGGCGTCGCAGACGCGCGCAGGGTCAAGCCCCTCGACACGGATTTGCTCGACCGTCTGAAAGGCACGCCCATCATTACGGTCGAAGAGAATACCTTGCCCGGAGGCTTTGGCGGGGCAGTACTCGAATACTTCGAGCAGCGGGGCTGCTTGGACGAAGTGCGCGTCCGGCGAGTCGGCTTCCCGGATGCCTTCATCGACCATGCCACCCGCGAGGAACAACTCGCGGATATCGGTCTCGATGAACAGGGAATCGCCGCCAGTGTTCGCGAGTTTGTCGCGCAACGCGAAGCTCAGCCGGTCCGGTAAACAGTGGCGGACGACAGCCTCGCTCGACTCCAAACGATGCCGGTTTGTGGAGTCATCGCCACGACAGCGCCGCCCGCGGGATGCGCGGAGTCCTATCCATGATCGCCGTGACCGGGGCCTCCGGTCATATCGGCGCCAATCTTGTTCGAGCGCTTCTCGAACGGGGCGATCGGGTAAGGGTATTGGTGCGCAAAGACGTTCGCGCCATTGAAGGTCTCTCCGTAGAGCGCGTAGAAGGTGATGTGAGCGACATCTCCGCACTGGATAAGCTCATCGCGGGAACGGACTACGTATACCATCTGGCAGGCAAAATCTCTCTCGTCCCCGACCGCGACGGATCCGTACATCGAATCAACGTCGAAGGACCCCGAAGCGTCGCCGAGGCCTGCTTGCGTCATGGCGTTCGACGCCTGGTTCATTTCAGCTCGATCCACGCCTTCTCCGAACACCCGAGGGATGGCGTTGTGGACGAAACCCGCCCCTTGGTCGATACTTCGAATCCATTTCCATACGACCGCTCGAAGGCAGAAGGCGAGCGCGCAATCCAAGAGGCCGTCAAGCGGGGGCTGAATGCCGTTATCGTCAACCCAACGGCCGTGCTTGGCCCGTGGGATTTCAAGCCTTCCGCCCTGGGGTCTGTGTTCCTGGACTTGTTCGCCCACCGAATGCCTGTTCTCGTCAACGGCGGTTTCGATTGGGTGGATGTGCGCGACATATGTGCCGGGGCGATGGCCGCGGCGGAGCATGGAAGAGTGGGGGAGAAGTATCTGCTATCTGGACATCATCTACCGTTTCCGGCGTTGACGCGGATCATCGAGAATGTCACCGGAATACGAATGCCTCGCCTAGTCATGCCGATGTGGACGGCCTATCTTGGAATTCCATTTGCGGCAATGGCTTCCCGCATCAGCGGAAAGCCGCCCAAGTTCACGCGTGCTTCGCTTCACGCCCTATGGAACCACCAGCGCATCTCCCACGAAAAGGCCTCGCGCGAACTGGGGTACGCGCCTCGTCCCATCGAAGAGACGATCCGTGATACCCATGCCTGGTTCGAGAAAGCCGGGCATCTGAAAGCGGGCATCCGATGACCGAGGAGGCATTGTTCCGGGCTTTGCTCATCTTTGGGTTTGGTTCGGCGATTGCCGTCTTTGGATACCTGCTGTTCGTCCCCGCGCCCTACGGACGCTTCACGCGAACCGGCTGGGGGCCAACGGTCGGCAACAGACTGGGCTGGATCATCATGGAGACTCCCGCTGCACTGACGATCTTCCTGTTCATCATGTTCGGATCCGCTCCGTGGTCGCCTGCTCTCATCGCGTTCATCGTCCTGTGGGAGGCGCACTATATCCACCGAACCTACATCTTTCCGTTCCGCCTTCATACGCGTGGCAAGCGAATGCCGGTGATGATCGTGTGTTCGGCGATTGTGTTCAACCTTTTTAATGGATACGTGAATGGCCGTTACCTCGGCCATTTCGCGCCTCCCTATCCGGGGGATTGGCTGACCGGCCCCCGCTTCATCTGCGGCGCGGCGCTATTCGCCGCTGGCTTGTTCATCAACATGCAATCGGACACGATTCTGATGAACCTGAGGAAGCCGGGCGAGTCGGGATACAAAGTGCCGCACGGCGGCCTGTATCGTTGGGTGTCATGCCCCAACTATCTTGGCGAAATAATCGAGTGGATAGGGTGGGCCGTAGCGACCTGGAGCGCGCCGGGCCTCTTATTCGCCGTTTGGACGATTGCAAACCTTGCGCCGCGGGCGCTTTCCAACCATCGGTGGTCGGTCAAGAATATCGACAACTACCCGGCGGACCGGAAAGCGCTAATCCCCTTTATTCTCTAGGTCGCGCTCAGCGGATTACCAATGCGCTGGCGCCGACGGGCTCCCGGCGCTGAGGCCCGCCAAATCGAGACTCATGTCCACGTGGTGGCGGTTCTTGCGTGTTTCGTCGTAATCCTGGGGTATCTTCGTCGGGTAATTGTTGTTGAAGCACGCCAGGCAGAACTGATCCTGCGTGTATCCGGCTGCTGAGACCAGGTTCTCGATTGTCTGGAACTTCAGTGTGTCCACCCCCAGGAATTCGCGCATTTCCTCGACGCCCATGTTCGCCCCAATGAGCTTCTCGCGTTGCGGCGTGTCGATTCCGTAGTAGCATGAATTGATGATCGGCGGACAGCTTATCCGGAAATGAATTTCCTTCACACCGCACCGGCGAAGCATCTTCACGATCTTTTTCGAGGTGGTCCCGCGCACGATGCTGTCATCCACCAAGACGATTCGCTTGCCCTCGACGGCCGAACGCGCCGGGTTCAGTTTGATCTTTACGCCGAAATCGCGAATTTGCTGGTCGGGTTCAATGAACGTGCGGCCCACGTAGTGGTTTCGGATGAAGCCCATATCGAAGGGGATTCCCGACTGATGGGAGTAGCCAAGGGCTACCTGGTTGGAGGAGTCCGGTACTGCCATCACCAAATCGGCCTGCACGTCGTCATCTTTGGCGAGGTTTCGCCCGAGCTGCTTGCGGACCTCATCTACGCTACGGCCGAAGATAACGCTGTCGGGCCGCGCGACATACACAAATTCGAATATGCAGGGCCGCAAGTCTGCTTTGGGGAAGGGTTTGAAGGAACGTACGCCTTCGCGCGTCACCACGATGACCTCGCCCGGCTCGACCTCGCGAATTGGCTCGGCGTCGATGATATCCAACGCGCAGCTCTCGCTCGCAAAGATCGTCGCCCCCGCCAAACGCCCCATCCACAAGGGACGGAACCCATTCGGATCGCGGACCGCTACAGTCTCCTCGCCGTTCGTGGCCAGGATGCTATACGCGCCGACTACCCGCTTGAGGGCGTCCACGATGCTTTCCGCGAACTTCTCTTCGCGCGAGCGCGCAATGAGGTGAATCACGACCTCGGTGTCCGTGGAAGACTGGAAGATGCGTCCCTCGTTTTCGAGTTCCTCGCGCAACTGAGCCGCATTTGTCAGGTTTCCATTGTGCGCCAATGCGATCGAACCACCCTTGTCGTCCCGCATGAGCGGCTGCACGTTCTTGAGCACACTCGTCCCAAATGTGCTGTAGCGCACGTGGCCGATAGCCATGTCTCCCTGCAACGGGCGCAACCGGTGCGGCTTGAATACGTCCGACACGAGCCCTACGCCTCGGTGCCCGCGGAGCTGTCCGCCATCCGACACGACGATCCCCGCCCCTTCCTGGCCGCGATGCTGCAACGCGTACAACCCGAGGTACGTCAGGGTGGCTGCGTCCGGGTGGCCGAAGACCCCAAATACGCCACACTCTTCGTGGAGGCGGTCCCCGTCGAGTGGGTTCTCGTCGCCCGATATGTTCTCGTCCGCGTCCTGCATTGCGTTCTCCGAATCGTTCATGTTAATCATGGCTTGATGTCCGTTTTCCCCGTCAGTTTGCGGTATGCGTCCACATACTTTTCGCGAGTCCGTTTCACGACATCATCTGGAAGTGTCGGGGGAGGCGAATTCTTGTCCCAC
>JBAZRU010000566.1:0-4990 GCA_041662805.1 Candidatus Hydrogenedentales bacterium
CCCCGTTTAGTGAACTCTCTGCCCAAATGCGCCCGCCATGCCGGTGGATAATGCGTTGCACGGTGGCCAATCCGATGCCGGTGCCAGGAAAATCGCAGGCGTCGTGTAGGCGTTGAAACACCCCGAAAAGCTTCGCTTTGTGCGCCATGTCGAACCCAGCGCCGTTGTCCTTAATGAAATAGGTCGTGGACCCGTTTTCGCGCAACACCCCAAACTCAATGCGAGCAGTCTCCCTGTTGCCGGTGAATTTCCAGGCATTCCCTAGGAGATTCTCCAGCGCGATCCGCATCAGCGCCGAGTCCGCATGGACAAGCGCATCCTCCGCGGATTGAAATTCGACGCTTCTATCCGGATAGGCCTCCCGAAGCTCCGCGACGACACTCTTCGTAAGGTCGCTCAAGTTCACGCGACCGAAATGCATCTCCGTGCGCGTGAGCCGCGACAAACGCAGCAAGTCGTCGATAAGCAATCCCATGCGCTTTGCTCCACCGCGTATGCGCCGGAGGTAGTCGCATGCCGTCTCGTCCAGCTTGCCTTCGTATTCTTCCGAGAGCGCCTGGCTGAATCCATCCACCGCGCGCAAAGGCGCGCGAAGGTCGTGCGATACCGTATGCGCGAACGATTCAAGTTCCTTGTTGGCCGTCTCCAATTGGATCGTTCGATGTTGCACGCGTCGTTCGAGCTCGACATTCAGTTGGCGTACCTTCTCTTCCGCACGGACGCGCTCGATCAATCCCCACATACCTTCCATGATCAAGGTGAGCTGGGTGACATCCGTCTCGTCGTAGTCTTCGGTCTTGTTTCCGACGCCCGCCACGATCACGATCCGCCCGCCCGCGAAAACCGGCACGTTCATGTGGCGCACGAGCTTAACGTGCCCCACCGGCGTCCCCTTCTTCCACGGATTGTCCGCCGCATAGTCGTTGGTGATGATAGGCCGTTGCTGCCGTATCGCTTCTCCCCAGAGTCCGGTCAGGTCCACGGAGTAAACAAAGGGTTTGTCCACGATGGAGCATTCCCGCATGGCGGTCTTGGACCACGAATGCATCGTCATGACGGTCATGTCCTCATTCACGAATGCCAGATACCCAATCGTGCTCCCGGTCAATCGCACGGATTCCTCAAGCGCGAAATCCGTGATTTCCTGGAGCGGAGCGTCATCCATGCGGTTTAACGCCAGTAGCGTGGCCGACCGTTGAACGTCGAGGGCGATCCGCTCCTCCGCCCGCTTGCGCTCCTCGACCTCTGCCCGTAGTTCTCCGATCTGCCTTTTCGTCGAGCGCCACACGAGAAGCGAAACGACGATTACCGTGGCTACCGAGACGAGGAAAACTGCTGCCTGCGCAAGACGGACTAGCTTGGTATGTTCGTTCGCCAGTTCAACGGCGCGTTCTTGTGTGGCCAGGTCGATTGCGTCTGCGTAGGCTCCCGCGCCGACTATCCAGTTCCATTCCGGCAGGTACTTGACGAACGATATCTTTCGGTATCCTGCTTCGGATGCGACACCGTCTTTCACCTTTGGCCAGTAGTAGCCAACGGTTCCTTCGCCATACCTGAGGCAGACTCGATTGAACTCGCCAAATACATCGACAGGCTCCAGGCTCTTGACGCGCGGTTCCGTTTTGGGAACTATTTCGCCTTCGTGGTAAAGCGCGGAGACCCGCTCCAAATCAATATGCCCGGTGACATCTTGACCTCTGTATTTCTCGGCGGGGTGTACAAGCATCAGCGCGGATTCGGGATCGTCCGGATTCATCTGATGAACCCAAAGGTAATTCCCGTCGCCAAATCGAATCTCCGAGCACGCGTCGATTGCCGCTGCCTGCGCAGCCTCGATGCTGCCCGACGATTTCATGATGTAGCGAATCAGGTTGCAGGCAACATCCACCCGGCCCCGCATCTCAGCGACCATCTCGTCTTCTTGCTGCTGGCGCAACCGGGTCAGTCGGTCGGCCCCATCCTGAGTCAGGAGGTGCATGAGGCACCATGCGAGCGCGAGATTCCCGACGACCAGCGTCAAGATTATGCCTGCAAAGACTTGGACCCGCTGCCTCATCGCGTACCTCTGCTGCAAGGCTCAGGAATCCGAAGCCCTGCGGCAATACTTCTCACCCACTTCTTTCCGTTTTCCGTACTGAACCCCTTCAGTACCGGACATAAGGACATCCCTGCTTCTACGGGGTAAAATATCCCTTTTAATCAGTATACACAGAAGTGCCCCGACTGACCATCACTTTCGCTGGAAGAACCCCGGCGGGTTCAGCAACTTGTCAAGACTTAACTTGTCGGGTACAATACGGAATGCGCTTTTAATTGAATTGCGAACAGGGTTTATTGAGCTGCAGTTTGCGGCGGCCTATATGTAGGGCCGCATAAGTGCCTGAGAAATCACAGCTACAACCAATGGGCATTCGCCTGAGCAGCAGCACAATATTTTGTTGCGCTTCTGGCCTCAATTTGCTACAATCGCTATATATAGGAGCGGTCCAGCTTCAACCGAGGTCTAGCTATGCACGACTATGACGAGATACACGCCGAGCGGAGACGTGAAATTGTTGGCATCGTCGTAATTTTAATTACAATTATTATCTTCTTGGCTCTCGTCACCGACGGCTACGAAAGCGATGTGCGCAGGCCCATCGATGGCATGTCCGAGGTCCCAAATGTTCTGGGCGGCGCAGGTGCCGCCTTGGCGGGAATACTCACGCTCATTTTCGGCGGCGCGGCACACGCGTTGTACGTGATTACCGGTGTATGGGGCGGAATGCTACTTGCCAATCGGCCGCTTGACCGGCTCGGGGCGCGCATCATCGGGGCATTGGTGCTTCTGGCCTCAGTCTCTGCCCTGCTTCACGTCGATATGTCCCTGGCTCACGAAGGCGATCCCGTGGGCGGTATCGTCGGCGCGTTCGCGGGTTCTCTGGTGGATGGTTACTTCGGACTCATTGGCGCAAACATCATCGCGGGGATGCTTGCGATTGTGGGCCTCTTGCTGTCGACGGAGTTCCTCTTCATCCGCATCGTAAACAACATGCGCGTATTCGCGGTTTGGGCATTGCGCACGGCTTGGAACGCGCTCCTGCGCGGCAGCGACATGCTGACGGCGCGGCGTGAACGCGTCGAGGCGGACCTGCGCGGCAGGCCTCGCGTGCGCAAGACCGAGCCGGATTCCGTGCCCGACATCAACGATCTGCTCGACGAAGACGTGCCGGTTGTCGATGAGTTGCCATTCGACATCACCCCCGTGTTGACCACTTCCGGCTATGACGACGACGTGCCCGAGCCTCCGCGCATCGTACGATTCCGCAAGGGACGCTCCGTCTTCGTGCCCGCGCCACCGAAGGAAAGCCCACCGCGTAGCGACGAGGAAATAGAAGATCTTGAGGAGGCGGTTGCGGACGAAGAGGACCTTATATCGGTTGCCGCCGCCGAAGAACGCCCGGAAGCCGTAGTGGCGTTCGACGACACGGAAGCATCGCCCGTCGCGGAGACCGTCGCGCCGCTGCAATTCAACGCCCTCAAACCGAAGCCCCGTCAAGCGGCGATGCCGCGGCGTAAGGTCGATGTGCAGGAAGAACTGCCCGCGGACTACGTCTATCCCAAGAAATACACGCGTCCACCAATCGATCTGTTCGATCCGCCGACGCCGCCAAAGGTATCCGACCGGACGCAAGAGCTGGTGCGGACGAGTGCGATGCTCGAAGAATGCCTGCAGACCTTCGGAATCGAGGCAAAAGTCACGGACGTTACGCGCGGACCCACGATTACACGATTCGAGTTGGAGCCCGCGCCCGGGATCAAGGTGAGCCGCTTCCTCTCGCTCGCCGACGACATCGCGTTGGCGCTGAAGGCGCACCGCGTTCGCGTGGAAGCGCCCATTCCCGGCAAAGGCCGCGTGGGCATCGAAGTGCCGAACAAAGATCGCGAAGCGGTGGTCGTGCGCGAGTTGCTCGAAACGCGCGTCTTCTGCAAAAGCAAAGGCATATTGAATCTCGCGCTCGGCAAGGACATTGCCGGCGATGTTATGGTTGCCGATATGACCGCCATGCCGCATCTGCTCGTGGCGGGCGCAACGGGCGCCGGCAAGACCGTGTGTGTAAAGACACTCCTGGCCAGCTTGCTGTACAGGCGTTCGCCGGACGAGCTTCAGATGATGTTGATCGACCCCAAGATGGTCGAATTGTCGATCTTCAACGATATCCCGCACCTCATTACGCCAGTCGTGACCGACCCGAAGAAGGCTGCCTCCGCGCTGAACTGGCTGATCGTGGAGATGGAAGAGCGGTACCGCCTCTTCGCGCACCTCCGCGTCCGAAATATCGAAGTATATAACCAGAGCGTCGACAACGGCGAAATCGAGATGGTGAACCCGGACGGCAAGGATGACGAAGCCGGCGAATCGGTTGCCGCCATCCGCAAACTGCCCTACATCGTGTGCGTCATCGACGAATTGGCCGATTTGATGATGCTGGCGAGGGCCGAAGTGGAAGACGCGATTGCGCGGTTGGCCCAACTGGCCCGCGCCGTGGGCATCCACCTGATCATTGCCACGCAACGCCCGTCCGTGGATGTGTTAACCGGGGTTATTAAAGCCAATTTCCCCTGCCGTATCTCCTTCCAGGTCTCCTCCCGGGTCGATTCCAGGTGCATTTTGGACGAAATCGGCGCAGAACGCTTGATCGGGAAGGGCGATATGTTGTACCTTCCCGCGGGTCAGTCAAAGCCCACCCGTATTCAAGGGGCGTTTGTCTGCGACGATGAGATGAATCGGCTCATCGCCTACCTGAAAACCCAGGCGCCGCCTCAGTATCGGGACGAGATTGCGAACTTCGGAAAGTCGAAAGACTCGATTGAAGATCTCGTGGATCAGGACGACGAATTGTTCGACGAGGCCATACGGGTTGTGTTGGAGACCGGACAGGCCTCAATTTCTATGGTGCAACGGCGCTTGAGGGTAGGGTATACTCGGGCCGCTCGGTTAATCGATATG
>JBAZRU010000567.1:0-4984 GCA_041662805.1 Candidatus Hydrogenedentales bacterium
TTACCGCTGTGCCGTGCGTCAATGGCTCTTCCCGATGTGCCGTCTTGTACAGCATGAATGCCGACGGCTCGGATATCCGACAGCTCGCGTTCGACCAGGAGCACAACTGGTGTCCGACCATGTTGCCCAATGGCCGCGTGCTCTATCTGCGCTGGGAGTACACGGACACGCCGCACTCGCACGACCGGGTGTTGTTTCACATGAATCCGGATGGCACCGATCAGCGGGCCTATTACGGGACCAATTCGTATTGGCCGAACTCATTGTTCTACGCGCGCCCGATTCCCGACCACCCGACCCAGTTCGCCGGCATCGTGACGGGCCACCACGGCGTTCCCCGTATGGGGGAATTGGTGTTGTTCGACATTGCGCGCGGCCGGCGCGAAACGGAAGGCGCCCTCCAACGCATCCCCGGTTGGGGGCAGGGCGTGCTGTGGGGAGACGGTCTCCATAAGGATTCCCCCTTGATTTCGGACAATCTCGTGGACGCTTCATGGCCGAAATTCCTGCACCCCTTTCCGCTGAACGACAAGTACTTTCTCGTGTCGTGCAAGCCCACGCCCGATTCGTTGTGGGGCATCTATCTCGTGGATGTGTTCGACAATATGCTGCTGCTCAAGGAAGAGCCCGGTTACGCCTTGTTTGAACCGGTGCCGTTGCGCAAGACAACGAGGCCACCTGCTATACCGGATGTGGTCAAGCCGGAGCGGGACGATGCGCTGGTCTATCTCTCGGACGTGTATGCGGGAGGCGGGCTGCGCGGTATTCCCAAGGGCGAAGTGAAGGCGCTCCGCCTTTTCACCTATCACTTTCTCTATCCCAACATGGGTGGGCCACAAGCCGTCGTGGGCATGGAAGGTCCGTGGGATATGCGGCGCACCCTCGGAACGGTCCCCGTCGAAGAGGACGGCTCCGCGTATTTCAGCGTTCCCGCGAACACCCCCATCTCGATCCAGCCGTTGGACGCCGAAGGCAAAGCGCTGCAACTCATGCGCAGTTGGTTTACGGGCATGCGCGGCGAGTCGATCTCCTGCACGGGGTGTCATGAGAGCCAGAACTCAGCGCCGCCCGTCTCGCAGACGACCGCTTCACGGCGCGCGCCTTCGGAGATCGCACCGTGGCACGGACCAACGCGCGGATACAACTACGACCGTGAATTGCAGCCGGTGTTGGACAAGTATTGCGCCGGGTGCCACGACGGTAAGACCGAGATCCCCAATCTGAAAGACCGCACGCACATCACGGACTACAGCAGCGTCTTTCATCACGGTGGCGTGGACGCGGGACATTTCTCTGTCTCGTACGTAAACCTGCACCGCTTCGTGCGCCGTCCGGGACTGGAGAGCGACTACCATCTGCTGACGCCCATGGAGTTCCACGCCGATTCCACGGAGTTGGTGCAGATGCTGCGCAAAGGCCATCACAACGTGAGCCTTGATGAGGAAGCATGGGACCGGCTGATCACGTGGATTGACTTCAACGCGCCGTTCCACGGAACGTGGACGGAGATCGCAGGCGCGGAACGGGTCGAGTCCCCTGCGCGGCGGCGTCGCGAACTTCTCAAGAAGTACGCAAACATGGACGTCGATCCCGAAGCCATTCTCGACGCGTCCACCGCGCCGATTGACCCCATCATCCCGGACCAAGCAGTTGTCGAGCTGCCGGCGGTCACGTGCGATGGCTGGCCTTTCGCGTCCGACGAAGCGAAACGCAGGCAGGAGAACGGCGGGCCTTCCGAGCGGACTATCGACCTGGGAAATGGAAGCGTATTGCGTCTGGTTCGAATCCCTGCGGGTAGCTTCGTGATGGGCGATGCCCTCGGATTGGCCGATGAACGTCCGGCCCATGCCGTGCAGATTAACAAGCCGTTCTGGATGGGCATGTGCGAGATTACGAACGCGCAATACGCGTGTTTTGACCCAAGCCACGACAGCGCCGTCGAGTCGAAGTTCTCGATGCAGTTCGGCGTGCGCGGATTCTATGTCAACGGCCCCGATCAGCCCGTCGTACGCGTCTCCTGGGACGCCGCGATGGCCTTCTGCGAATGGCTCAGCGCGAAGACGGGCGAACGATTCTCCTTGCCCACCGAAGCGCAATGGGAGTATGCCTGCCGCGCAGGGACTGCCACCCCGTTCTTCTATGGTGACCTCAATACGGACTGGTCGCCTTACGCCAATCTCGCCGACTCCAAGCTTCGAGAGTTTGTCAGCCACACCTACAAGAAAGAGCGCGAGCCGTGGCTCGAAGCGAGCAAGTACGACGATTGGACTCCGAAAGACACGCGCTTCAATGACGGAGGCTTTCTGTCCGATGGCACAGCCCGGTATCAGCCCAACGCGTGGGGGCTCCATGACATGACCGGCAACGTGTGCGAATGGACGCTCAGCGACTACAGGCCGTATCCCTATTCCGGCGACGACGGACGCAACGGCTCCTCATCCAGGGAACGCAAGGTCGCCCGCGGCGGCTCCTGGCGGGACCGCCCCGCACAGGCTCGTTCCGCTTATCGCTTTACTTACAAGACCTATCAGCCCGTCTACAATGTCGGATTCCGTGTGATTTCGGAAGAGTAGAGCTCACGTTCGGCTCTTGATTATTGGCGCGTCCGAGTTATCGGGGGTGCCATGTTGCCTCTGCTGCGTTTTCTTCCTGCGCCTATGGCATCTGCGGCGAGCATTGCATTGAAGACTTTCTCGGGCGTAATTGTGCCCGCTTCGTGATGGATGGACTGCCCCGGCTCGCAGGCCTTCTCCGCCGCCTTCATCAATTCCTCCCGGCTCACGTTTCGGATTCCGATTTCCGCGAGCGTGGTCGGCAGACCGACGCTCTCGCAGAACGCGAAAACGGTTGTCGATTCGTCTGCGGCTGCGTCGGTGAGTTGCAGACCGGCGACAACGCCAAAGGCAACCTTCTCGCCATGGTAGAAAGATCGGGTTTCGGGCAAGGCGGTAAGGCCATTGTGGATGGCATGTGCTGCCGCCAATCCCGCGCTCTCGAATCCAATTCCGCTCATCAGGATGTTTGCCTCGACGATGCGCTCCAGTGCCGGTGTGACGATATGCCTATCGCTGGCGGTTTTCGCGGCAACTCCATACGTCAATACAGTCCCATAGCAGAGCTTGGCGATGTTCAGCCCCACCAGGGTGCCATATCCGCCGCACTCGTTTGGCGACTGCGTGCGGTCGCAGGACCTGGCCTCGAACCATGTCGACAACGCGTCGCCCATTCCCGCCACGAGAAACCGTGTCGGCGCTGCCGCGATGATACCCATATCGACAAGCACCACTGCCGGATTCGACTTCTGGCAGAACTCGGAATCGAATTCCCCATCTTCCGAGTACAACACCGCACATCCGCTGCACGGCGCATCGGTGGATGCGATCGTCGGGACGATGATCACGGGGATGCTTGCCCGGTCCGCGACTATCTTTGCCGTGTCGATCGTCTTTCCTCCGCCCATGCCGACAAGAACATCCACATGTTCTTGCGCGAGGATGGCGGATAACCGGGTCAATTCCTTCTCGCAACACTCGCCGCGGAACAACTCGATAGGAATGCCCAGCGCGGTCCAATCAATGCCACATTCGGGAAGCACCTTTCCCTTCACCGATGGCGAAGCCAAGATCATTCCCTGCTTCCCCGACGTCTGAATCAGCGCAGGCAGCTCGCCGATAGCGCCGACGCCTTGGATATACTTCCCCGGAAACACGGCCTTCTTGAACATGCTGACTTCCCCCTTTGACAACGGACTAGTGTATTGATTCATAAACCAGGCGCCTTTCGCGCCCTGGAAACGAAGCCAATTGCATTCTACACTTGTCGGCGTAGGACAGCCCAGCTTGTGTGCAGGAATTCCGGAGTGAATCCACTTGCGGAGGGTCTGGCCAGGAGAATCACTAAGTCGAGATCTCGACGGAGTAACAACGAATGCGACTTAAGGTGCTGTATCCAGTCTTGATGTTGTTGGCGTTTGCCTTTCCGGCGTGGGCGCAGGAGGCGTATACGCTCGACGTGACCACGGACCGGGCGGACGCTTTGTATCACGTGAACGAGCGGGTCACATTCTCGGTCTCGCTGATGCGCGGGTATGAATGGGTGACCAGCGGAGATGTCTCGTATGTCCTGACAAACGATGGAGAGGCCGTGATCGGTCAAGGGATGCTCGAGTTCTCCGACGAGCCTGCACGGGTGACGGCGTTACTGGACGCGCCCGGGTTCCTGCGGTGCACGTTTACGTTCATGGAACCTGGCGGAGAGGCGGTCACGGCCTTGGCGGGCGCGGGAATTGCCCCGTTGGACATCAAACCCAGCCTGCCGGTTCCAGACGATTTCGACGCATTCTGGGACGGAAAGAAGGCGGAACTGGCGAAGATTCCCATGAACGCGCATCTGACGCCGATTGGCTCGTCGAAGGAAGAAGTCGAGTGCTTTGACCTCAAACTGGATTGCCTAGGCGGGGCGCCAGTGTCGGGTTACTTCGCGCGTCCGAAAGGCGTGGCCGCGAAAAGTGCCCCGGCGCTCCTGTTGGTTCATGGGGCGGGCGTGGGAAGCTCCAGCAAGCCGATCGACTACGCCGCCAAAGGTCTGTTGGCGCTCGATATCAATGCGCATGGGATCCTGAATGGCCAGCCGAAGGCCTACTATGACGAGTTGGCAAACGGACGCCTCAAGGAGTATCGCATCCAAGGCCGGGAGAGCCGTGAGACCTACTACTTTCTGGGGATGTATCTACGCCTGATTCGGGCAATGGATTTCCTGACGGCGCAGCCCGAATGGGATGGCAAGGAGCTGATTGTGTGCGGCAGCAGCCAGGGCGGGGGTCAGTCGATTGTGGCAGCCGGACTCGATGCGCGTGTCACGGCATTCGCGGCCAATGTGCCGGCCATGTGTGAGCACACGGGCCGCGTGAATGGCTGGCCGCGGCTGGTGCCGCGGGATACCGAGGGCGCACAGGACCCCCAGGTGTCAGAGGCAGCGCGGTATT
>JBAZRU010000568.1:0-4982 GCA_041662805.1 Candidatus Hydrogenedentales bacterium
TACATGACGGACGATGTGATCAGCTTCAGCGAGGATACTCCTCTGTACGATATATGCGAATGCCTTATCAACAACGGTTTTCGGCGGATCCCTATTCTTAGAGACGGAAAGATTGCAGGCATCATCAGCCGTTCGGATATCATCAAGTTCATCTTGAAAGTGCGCGCTTCGACGCATGATTGAGTAAGCTTGTTCGGCGTCTGAAGCGAGGCGCTTCTACGGCTCGCCGTCGAGAGAGCACTGCTCGATGCCGGTAGAGCCCGGCGTCAGGACAGTCCAAAGTAGCGGGTAGCCAGCGGGAAAGGTAGACATTGAGAATCTGGCGGAACGGACGGCCGTCCCTGATGATTTGTATTGTAGGGCCGCTTTTCACGGTGGCTCTGATTCTTCTCCTCACGCACTGCGGCGCCAAGAACGAAGCGCCGGTGGCCGCTCAGCTTCCGTCCATTGTTCCCGACACGCCGCCCCAACAGCCTGCCTCCGTCCCGGAAATGAACGCCGGCAGCGCCCCGGCGACACCGGTGCCGGAATCCAGCCCAGCCCCCAACGACAATCTGGAAGCCCACGCCCGGGGCCTCATCGACCTGATGGTCCGGAATGAGTTTGACTCGGTAGCCCGTGAATTTGACGCCACGATGGCGTCCGTGATGCCCGCCGCTGGGTTGCGCCAAGCTTGGGAGTCCCTGACGGCCCAGGCGGGCAAGCTGCTAAAGCAAGAGAAATCCCGGACTGATGAGCTGGGGGGACTTCACGCTGTCGTGGTGACCTGCGCCTTCGAGCGAGCCGAACTCGACATCAGACTGGTTTTCAACGACGCGCGACAAATCTCGGGGCTGTGGTTCCTCCCGGCCGAGAAACCCGCCGACGACACCCCGCCCTCCTATGTGGCCCCCGGTTCATTCACGGAGGAGGAAGTCACCGTCGGCGCGCCGGACTGGCCTTTGCCCGGAACGCTGACGACCCCCAAGGGCGACGGACCATTTCCGGCTGTCGTCCTGGTACACGGCTCCGGACCGATGGACCGCGACGAGACCGTCGGCCCAAACAAACCCTTCCGCGACCTGGCGTGGGGACTGGCGTCGCGAGGCGTCGCCGTGCTGCGGTACGACAAACGAACCAAGGCGCACGGGGCGGCGATTGCCGCGAAAGCGGTCGCGCTCACAGTAAAGGAAGAGGTAGTCGACGATGCCTTGGCGGCGGTGACCTTCCTTGAAGGCGATTCGCGGATAGACAAGGCCCGCGTGTTCTTACTGGGGCATAGCTTGGGCGCCATGCTCATTCCTCGCATCGCACAGCAGGCGCAAACTGCAGAGACTCCACTGTCTGGTTTCATCGCGATGGCCCCTCCGGCCCAGTCGCTCGAGAAATGTGTATTAAACCAGACTATCTATCTTTCAGAGCTTGACGGCAAGGTCTCGGAAGAGGAAAAGGCGCATATCCAGCAGATTCGAGCGGCGATAGAACAGATTGCTCAACTTGCGTCGAAGGACTCCGGGGTACCTGCGGGCATTCTGGGCGCACCGGCCAGTTACTGGCTCGACCTCAGAGACTACGACGCACCCGTTGCCGCCAAGGGGGTTGCGAAACCAATGCTGGTCCTGCACGGCGCACGCGACTACCAGGTGACTCAGGAGGACTTCGAGCGTTGGAAGAGCGCATTGTCCGAGCGCAAGGACGTAGACTTTAAGACCTACCCAGCGCTAAATCACCTGTTCATCCAGGGAGAGGGGCCGAGCGGCCCAGCCGAGTACGAGACCCCGGGGCACGTAGACGGGCAAGTCGTCACCAAAATTGCTGAGTGGATAAGGCAGGCGAGTCTCTGAGAGACGTTTAAGCGTTTCTGCCGCTTCTGACAATTCCAGGTGGAGCAGTTGGAATAGTCGTGCTCGGACGAGCGCAGAAGACCGCTCTGCTGACTCAAGGTAGGCATAGGCAAGAGAGTTGGCGCAGGCGACCGGTTTGAACGCACGAGGAGGTGAGTGGTTGTCTGGAATCTGGCAGTTTTACGGGGGCATCAGGTAGGCTTGTGTAGCGCAGTTGGATGCAACCAGCGCAGGAGACGCGCATACCCCAATATTGGTACGGTTAACATTCACTACCCGCGAGAGTCGGTTATAACAAGGTAGTCAATCAAATGCCCAATTCAACTCTCCGCATCTCACTCGTTCTCATTCTCGCATGGCTTTGCACCGCTGGATGCCAGCACACCGGACAGTCGCAGGGCGTCGCAGAAAACGACGTTCGACGCTACGAAGCCTGGGGATTCACCATGGACGTGCCAACGCAGTACGAGGTAGAGAAGAAGATTCCTGTTGACTTCATCATCTACCAGCTTAAGGACAAGGAGTCGGGCAATCAGCTTCTGTTCATTTATTCGGGCAGTTACCCCAGCTATCCCCAGAAAGCTGCAGAAGACGCCAAGATACGGCATACGAAGGTCAACGGCATGAAGGCCGAGTCGAGGACGTGGAAGGCCCCGTCCGGGCTCTTCTCCAGGGAAACGCTCATACAAATGTACACCGGCCCCAGAGACGTTCCCATGGAGGACCGGACTATGAGCTACCTACATTGTGCGTACATCGACAAGTCGAAGCAGGAGGCGGCCATCGCCGATGGGGTGATAGCCAGTATCCGATTGCCGAAAGCGAACTCTCAGTAGCCCATGTTCCCACCTTGGTCGTCTACAGATTCCGGTCATATGATGCAATAATCACGGACACGCCGCCGGCATCTACGAAATTGGGCGCGGCGCTCTTGGAGGTCCATGGCTACGCGCATTCATGTCGTCGGCGCTCGTAACGTCAACGTGGATACTTTCTCTGCCGCGTTTGCCGAACTCTCGCTGACTGGTGTCGAAACCGCCGGTGGGTGGTGCTGGCTGAGCGCGAGCGTGTGGGGGGCCGATACGACCTCTCTCGACGAATGCGTCCGCACTTTTCCGGGCCCTTGCATCCGGGTCACCTCGGAGGACGCCTGCCGCTGGTATCTCTCCGTGTTCAAGCAAGGCCTGGACCCATTCACAACCTGCTATCCCTTTGGACTCCTCCTTAAACCGGACATAGCCCCCTCGGAGGAGAAGGACCGAGTTCCTTCAAAATCAAGACGTGCTGAATGGCTGAGAGTCCTCTGTCCCAGCCAGAGCAATGCATCGCGCCCCAACACGCGAATCGACCGGTATGATCGAGGCAGCCCAGTATGTAACGCCGATCTGACACGTATCGCGGAATTCCTCCTGGATTTCCGAAACTTGACCGGTGTGCACATCCCAAGGGAAATCGTCGCCCGTCTGCTTATGCTGCCGTTTGCTGCAGCTCTCCATGAATTCTCCGCTTGGCACGCAGGACTTGTTGTGGACAACCTGACGAGATTCGGGGTGCCATTCAACGGGCCACACCTAAGGGCCACCCTTGTGGGAGAGAGCGTGACAGAAGGGGAGTTTTACTCCGACTTGGGCAACATGCCTCGATTCCTCGCTGACCTGGGATTGGGCTCGAAGTTCGAGGGATGGGTCGAAGAAGCGAGTCGCTCACTAACACCCTGAGGGACCTCGTAGCCCTGCGTGCGTGGTTTTCCCGAAATCCGAGTGATGGTTTCATGTTTGTTGGCGCGAAGTCCAAACCCACACCGACTATCTGCTTTGCTGGCAAGGGCAAAGCAAGAACTGACCCTTGATTTGATACCTTAGTAAGGTCGACATCAGCACTTCTTGGCGCCCAATCTGTGTAAGAACAGGAGATTTGGGGATAATGGAGATGATGGGGATGGAATTCAGGACGCGTGAATATGTGCAAACGCGCGGGCGTGCGAAATGAGACGGGGCGCTGTCAGGACTCGGGGTGATAGGAGTTTTGGGGCGGATGGGGTGGCAGCAGCGTTGCGTTTCGGGCGTGCGGAATCGTGATGAGGATGCGTGCCGAATGTTGGATTTGGCGGGAGGAGTCAGGAGGGGTCTCCGAAGAGCATTTTGGGATAGGGTGGCCGCAGGTGGCAAGGGGGTTACGGGATAGCTATTCGATATTGCAAATGTAAAAGGTAGTTTATTCCTTTGTTTGTAATTATAATATTATACGTATTAGAAATAGTGGTCTGTCCCCTATTTTTCCCCTATTTTTCCTATTTTTCCCAGGAAGTTACTTGGGGCTCGTTGTTGTCCCATTTCGACATGAGTAGAATACGACTATCTTGTTAAATTTCAGTGCCTTCCGAAGTATTCCCGAATGAACAAATCACGAGGAGGTTGCAGTGCCGCAGGCAAGACGGGTTTTCATTCTCGGTGCGGGCTTCTCGAAGTCGGCAGGAATGCCACTTGCCACGGAGCTTCTTCCTTTGCTTGCCCACAAGATCGATGTGCAGGAAATGCAGAACTGGCTCGAAGACCTCTCGCGAAGACTCGATTGGCTCTCTGGCGGTGGTTCAGGGATTGCCTCAGGCCAGGCAAACATTGAGCAAGTCTTTCACAACGCGTATTTCGACATTGAGTACTTTCGATTGCGGCAACACCTCTCTCCTGTCAGACGCCAAGACGGTCCAGGCACGCCATGGAGTCATGCCGAGAGCATCCATTCATGGCTGTCATTCCTTGAAGATGCCCTATGCGATGTCATTCTTGAAGAGGATAGCAAGGCGGACCTTTCGTCAATCGTACGCTGGGCAGAGTCTATTGGCGAGAATGACTCTGTCCTGACATTCAACTATGACACTCTTGTGGAGCGTGCGCTCACGTCACTTGGGCGTTCCTGGAACCATGGAATTGGACTGAACGATGTCAAGGGTATTTCGGTCCACAAGTATCATGGTTCAATCGATTGGATCATTTCCCATCGCTCTCAATCGCCCACCAAGCTTGACCTTCTATATGACAAGCCCAATCTCAATCGTTCTGATGGGGATACGCAAAATGTGGAGGATGACTTTCGCCTGTGGCGCTGCACGTCGCGCTCGCAACTTCTAAAGTGGATATCTGGACGCGAATTGCAGTCGGT
>JBAZRU010000569.1:0-4975 GCA_041662805.1 Candidatus Hydrogenedentales bacterium
CGCCTTCACCCTCTCCCGCTCCACCCCCCTCGACCCCGCCTGGCCCGAAATACAAGCCAACCTGCAAACAAACATCTTCCTCGGCCTCTGGTGGAAGCAAAAGCCGTAACCACCCCGCGCTTATAGGTCTTATAGGTCTTATCGGTCCTTTAGGTCCCTTAGGTCCTTTAGGTCCTTCAGCTCCTTCAGCTCCTTCAGGCCGCGCCCCTCCCCCCCCCAAAAAAAACTGCGCGCCCCCAAGCCGAAGCCCAGGGGCGCGCGCAGCCCAAGTCTCTCCAAACCGCCCTAGATCCGGCGGTAAATGCTCGAAGGAATTACCTGACGCCGATCCGTGATCACCGCGCCCAGCACGCGGCCTTTGGCCTCCGCCAACGACTCAACCGCGCGCCGCACCACTTCGCGCCGCGTGCTGTCGCCTCGGATGACGACCACAACGCCGTCGCTAAACCGCGCGAGGTTCACCGAATCGCTCGACTGCAATACCGGCGGCATGCTGAAGATGATCCGCATGAACCGTTCGCGCATCTCGCTCAGCGCACGCTGCATCTGGTCCGAACGCCACAAGTACGTCGGGATTTCCCGTTGGCCGCCGCGGCCCATCACATACAACGAACCCGACGACGTTACCAAGTCGTCCAACCTGCCTTGGCCAAGCACCAAGTCCATCAGGCCGCGTCCGTCTTTCCCGCCGTCGCTCGTGAAATCGACCAACAGCGTCGGGCCTGCCGGGTCGTCCGCCCACGCTTCGCCCAACGCGCGCGCAACGCGCCCCGCGCTCTCGCCGCGCACCGAGCTCGTCACCTCGATGACCTGCAAATTCTTCTCCGTCACGAGCACATCCAGCATCGATGCGATACGCTGCGCCTCCGCCGCATTCAGCTTGTCCCCTCCTCGGAAAAACGACCCGATTGGAGACACGCCGACATAATGCTCGACGTCTTCCGGCGTCTTGATCCCGTGATCGAGGTATTCCAGGAAGAACGCGATCCCAAAACCACCGATGATGCCGCCGGCCAACGCGAGCGCCAAATTGAGCATCTTGCGCGGGCGAATCGGATTCGTCGGTTGGCTCGGCTCCGACACGACGGCGATGTTGTTCACCTTCGCGTCGGACAACAGATTGTTGACCCGCATCTCCTGAACCTGCGTCGCGATGAACTCGTACGCGTTCTCTTTAATCTCAACTTCCTTGCTCAACGAATCGAACTTGTCGATTACCTCGTTCAATTCCTTCAACCGCGCTTCGAGCTCGCTCACCTGCTTCTTGTTGGACTCGGTCGCGTTCGCAATGCCTTCGCTCAACCGCGTCGTCGCTTGTTTGATCTGGTTGTTGATGCCCATCACGTCCGGATGGTTCGGACCCTTCGACTGCACCGTCTCGTTGCGGCGCAGCAACAACTCAAGCAACCGCAGCCGCAGCTCGGTGATAACCGTGCTCGACGTCTCGCGGCCCAGCGTGGACATGATGCTCGAATCGCTCGCGACTGCCGCCGGATCGACGTCCGCCGCGACGCTGCCCAATTGTTCCAACTGAACGGCCAGGCTCTTCGCCTTCGTGTACTGATCCAGCAACAGCTTGCGCTCTTCGTCCAGCTCGTAGACCTTCGTCGAATCGCGGAACGTCTTCAACGCCTGCTGCGCCTCGCTCCACTCCGTCTGCATCTGCGTAAGCTTCTCCGTGAATACCTTGTCGGCTTCCTTCGGAGTCGAGAACACCTCGTTGTGCTTGTCCTTGTACTTCGCAATCAGCGTCGTCAGAATCGTCTGCGCCATCGCAGGCGTTCCCCACCGCATCCGCACGTCCACCGTGTACGAATCCTTGATCGTCGTCACGGCCAATGCCGATCGCAGGCTCTCGACGCGCTGCTCCGTCAGACTCGCCTCGTTCCGGATCTTCAACGCGATCAGCAGTTTCGCGTACGCCTCCTGCGCCTTGCTCAACGTGCCCCGCACCACGCCTTCGGAACTGATCGACGCCTCATCCAACTTCAGTTCCTTCACAACACTGCGCAACACGTCGTCGCTCAGCATGATCTGGATTTCGGAATTCACGTCCTCCACCGACATCGTAATCACGGGATTCATCGTCTGCGATGTCAGCGGCGTCGTCGATTGCAGCGTCTCGCGTCCCGGCAGGATCTGTATACGCGCCGTCGACTCATACGTCGGCGGCCAAATCTGATTGCCCCCGAACGTCGCCGCAATCACCACAATTGCAAAGAAGACTATGAGCTTCTTCCGCTTGAACAAAACGGTCAAGATGTCTCTCAAGAAAAGCTGACGCTGGTCCATCTTCCTATCCTCTCTCCCGCCGCCCCAGGGCGTCCGCGGACCGTTGCTGTTGTGTCTCCCACGCCACGCCAATGATTCGGCTTGGGGAGTCGGCCCTTTGCTGTATGTTGAACTCGCGCATGGAGCACCTTTATGGATTGATCACGCCACCGATGATCGAGTCGGTCGACGGCACGATCGTGAAACCGCCATTCAGGTTCTTCGTCCTGCTCTGCGTCTTCTGCGTGTTCAAGTAATACGTACCCGAAACGCCCAGGCTGTTGTCGAAAGGCACAATCTCGTCGATGTACTGCTGCACGAACAGGTCCGCCTTTGAGATGTTCTTTTTCGGCACGTACACGATATCGAACGCGCGCAACAGAATGTCGTTCTCCGTCGCGCCCTTCAACACCTTCGCCAGGTTCGTCTTGAAGACATACGGCTTGCCGTTCGGATTCCGCCGGATGACCAGCACACTGTTCAACCGCGAATCTTCCGTCGGCCCTTGCGCCATCAGGATCGCCGACAATGCCGTCGGGCTGCCTTCCAGCGGCAACACCCCGTTCACCTTCGTCTCGCCGCCCACATAAATGCGGGCGCCCGAAGCCTGAACGAGATCCACCGACGCCTCGACGTCGTTGAAGTTCATCGCCGACATCACTTCGCTCAGGTACTGCCGGACTTCCTCGACGCTATACCCGGCCGCTTGAACGTCCCCGATCTTCGGCACCGAAAACTTGCCGTCGGGACGCACCGAGTATTGGCCGTTCATCGTCGTAAGCGCATTGTTGATGAAGGGGAAAACCACGAGGCTTACGTCGGGCGCGTTCGCCAGTTTCTTGGCCGACGCCTCCTTCACGGCCGCGCCCGCTTCGGCAACCGTCATCCCCGCGATGTGCACGTCCATGTCGATGCCGGGCACGCGGATTGCCCCATCCGGACGCACCACCACGTCGCGGCTCATGTTCTCAAGCCGGTCCGGGTTCGAGAAGTCTACGTTCACCGTGATCATCGGGTCATCCGCGATGATCCCCGTCTTCTTGTACAACGCGTTCAGCTTCTTCTCCAGCTCCTTCGCCGTCATCCCGGTGGCCTTGATATCGCCCACCTGCGGCATCGTGATGAACCCGTCCGGACGTACCGTACGGTTCGAGTTGAGCTGCCAATTGCTCAGGAAACTGATACCAAGTAGATCGCCCACGTCGATCTTGTACTCGGCGGTGTCGCCCAACGGTGCGCTGAACCGCACCTCCATGTTGTCGCCCACCTCGATGCGATAATCCCACGGCGTTTCACCGTCGCGGAATTCGCGCACGCGGAACTGCACGCCGATCTTGTCGCCCACCTGCATCAGGTAAGGCGTCGAATCCGCGCCGCTCAGGCGGTCGATCTCTTCGGGCGTAACGTCCTTCGACTTGCCCTGGGGATCGAGCATGATCGTCCCGCGTGGAGCCGTGCACCCTGCGACAGCTAAAAACGTCGCAACGAGCGCGGCCCACCCGAGCACGGAACCTGGTATCGCTTTCATGGGTTGTCGCCTCCTCACATACTCCCGTGCAGCCGTCTTCACGGCTCCTCGGGATATTTCCGCGTTATCCAGCGTAACCTCTACGGTATTGGAATCGTGTTCTAACCTCAACGGCCAGCCTTTCCTATTGTTGACGCGCCCGGCGGTTGCTGCCCAACTTGCGTCGGACCCACCGCGCGCGGTCGAACCGGTTCGTTCAGTATGGTCTGGGGCGGCGTCACTCCCGGCGTCGGAGCCGAAATCGCCCCCGGTGCGGTCGCTCCCGTTGGCAACATCCTTCGCTGGCGCTCCCGTTTCGTCGCGCCCAACTCAGGTCTTCCAAAATCCGGCCGCGGCGCAAACGTTTGCGGCGGCAGTATCTTCCGGCGCTGACGCGTCTCCGGCGTAATGCGGAACAAGCCCGACCGGCTTCGGAGTACGCTCGCGTAAATCTCGGCGGGAAGCACTTGCGCTTCCTTGAAAATCTCCAGCACCAACGGCCCCGCCGCTTCCAGCGCCTTGCGCTCGATGCCCGTCTGCTCCACGCTCAGCTTGTAAAACTCGTACAAAATAGAATCGCGTGCTGGTTCGGCCCACACTTCGAAGCTGTTCTCATACGGCGGCGACAAATCGACCGTCTGGATCGTAATGCGATAGCGTTCGCCGGGATTCTGCAGGTAGTTCGGCGCCGACGCCACCACGATCTCCGACCGTATTTCCAGCAGGTACCTCGGCTCCGGCGTCACGCGCGCCGACATCCCCGGCTGCGGCGTCACCACATCCGTCAGGTCAGGCCCGCTGCTGCGCCCGCGTTCGATAATGCCGATGCGGCAGACGTTGTCGAGTTGTTCGATGATAAGCCGGTTGTTCTCGTCGAGCGGCACGCCGTGGAAACGGTCCTGCGCCTGACCCAATGCAATGCACGGCGCAACCAACGCCGCCACGAACACGACGCCGCCGAGAATCAAATAGCGTTTTTGTCTACAAGGAACCATGGGAGCTTTCCTGGAGCAGTCCGGGGACGCTATTGGTTCGAGCCTTCTGCGTAATGACGGCTTCGCGATAGTCGCGCCCGTCGTCCAACGTTACATCGGACATCACAACACAACGTTCAAATGTGGCTGGCCTCGTTATCGACACGCGATCGCCCACCACGGTGTCGTGCAATTGCACACCGTCAGCCAAGGTACAACCGTC
>JBAZRU010000570.1:0-4971 GCA_041662805.1 Candidatus Hydrogenedentales bacterium
GATTTGATGACGAAGTTCGCGACGCCGCCGGACACAACAAAGCCGCGGTGTTACTGGTATTGGATGGACGGGCACATCACTAAGGAAGGGATCACCAAGGACCTCGAAACGATGCGTCGCGTGGGCATCGGGGAAGGGTACATTGGGGTCATCAGCGGCCAGAGCAGCATGCCCGCGACCGACGATGCAGCCAAGGCGCTGTCGGACGAATGGTGGGGCTTTATCGAACATGCGATTCGGGAAGGCGGCAGGCTTGGCGTCGATATTGGCCTGTTCAATTCACCGGGATGGAGTCAGTCGGGCGGACCCTGGGTGACGCCGGACAAGGCGATGCGGTACGTGGCGTTGCCGGAGACGCGGCTGAGCGGGCCGCAACATTTTGAAGGCAAACTGCCTGCGCCCGAGGGTGATTTTCAGGATATCGCCGTGCTGGCATTCCCGGCTCCCGCGGGCGAAGGCGTGCGCGCGACGGAAACGGGGCGCACCCCGACGTCGGTGACGTTCGAAATGCCGGAACCGTTCACGGCGCGGAGCGTTACGGTCCATCCGATTAAGAAGGTAAATGTCATGGCAGAGGTGCAGACTTCCGCTGACGGCCAGCAATTCACGACGGTGGAAAAGTTCGCAATTGACCGGCACAACCTTGAGATCAATGTGGGACCGGTGCCGCTCGCGCCGATTGTCGTGTCGTTCCCGGCAACGACGGCGCGCTACTTTCGCTTAACGTTTTCGGAGGCGTGCGAACTGGGCGAGATTCATTTGTCCCCGGCTGCGCGAGTAGAGAGCTTCGCCGAGAAGACAATGGTCAAGATGTTTCAAGACCCGCTCCCCCCCTTCGACTTCTATTCGTGGCCAGCACAACCAGAGCCTGATTCGGCGGACCTGACGGTGCAGCCTAATGCGGTGATCAATCTGAGTTCGCAGATGACCGCGGATGGCACGTTGAAATGGGACGTGCCTGCCGGGGAGTGGATTGTGCTGCGCACAGCGATGACGCCGACCGGCACGAAGAACAGTCCGTCGCCACCGGAGGCAACCGGACTGGAAGTTGACAAGATGAACCGGGAAGCACTGAAGACGCATTTCGACGCGTACGTGGGCAACTTGCTTAAGCGGATCCCGGAAGCGGAACGCACGGCATGGAAACACGTGGTGGCGGATAGCTACGAGATGGGCCCGCAGAATTGGACCGACGGTTTTGCCTCGGACTTCCAAGCGCGCTACGGCTATGACCCGATGCCGTGGTTGCCAGTGTTGACGGGCCGTATCGTCGCCAGCGCGGACCAATCGGACCGCTTCCTATGGGACGTGCGGCGCATGGTGGCGGATCGGGTAGCCCTGGATTACGTCGGGGGCTTGCGCGATCTGTGCAATGCGGCTGGTCTCAAGATGTGGTTGGAGAACTACGGCCACTGGGGATTCCCCGGCGAGTTCTTGAACTACGGCGGCTACTGCGACGAGATCAGCGGCGAGTTCTGGGTCGAGGGCTCGCTGGGCAGCATCGAGTTGCGCGACGCAGCCTCGGCGGCACACATCTACGGGAAACCGGTGGTGTGGGCGGAGGCGTTTACGGGCGGACCCGCCTTCGTGAACACGCCGCGCGACTTCAAGGCTCGCGGCGACTGGGCGTTCTGCGAAGGGATCAACCAATTCGTGCTACACGTCGTGATTCATCAGCCGTGGGATGACAAGAAGCCCGGCATCAACGCGCCGTGGGGTACCGAGTTCAATCGCCACAACACGTGGATCGACTACGCGACGCCTTGGGTCGAATACTTGCGCCGGTGCAGCGTGATGCTGCAGACGGGAACGCCCGTGGCGGACGTGGCGTATTTCATTAGTGAAGACGCGCCGAAAATGGCGGGCATTCGACGTCCGGAACTTCCGGCGGGCTACGACTTCGACTACATCAACGCCGACGTGATCGAAGACTCGCTGCAGGTCAAGGATGGGCGATTGGTCTTGCCAAACGGCATGAGCTACCGTCTGCTGGTGCTGCCGGAATCCACGACCATGCGGCCAGCCCTTTTGAAGAAGGTTGCGCAATTGGTGGAGGAGGGTGGCGCTGTGCTTGGCCCGAAGCCCGAACGTTCGCCAAGCCTTCAGGGCTTCCCGGAAGCCGATTCCGAAGTGAAGAAGTTGGCCTCCGAATTGTGGGACAACAATCGCGTAATGACGGGAACCGACCTGAACGCGGCCTTGGAGAGTCTGCAAACGCCCGCGGATGTAGTATGCCCCGAAGGTTTCTTGTGGAAGCACCGCCGGGACGGCGATACGAGCACAGACATCTATTTCGTTTCGAATCAGAAGGCCGAAGAGCGTATCGAGACAATCTCATTCCGCGTGGGTGATCGGAAACCGGCTTTGTGGTGGCCGGATAGTGGAAAGATCGAAGCCGTGCCCTTCAAGGTGAAGAAGGGACGGACAGTGATGTCGCTGCATTTCGATCCCGCGGGTTCGGTGTTTGTCGTGTTCCGCAAGAACGCGAAGAAGCCAGAGAAGCAACAGGGGAAGCTTCAGGAAGTGGCCGAGTTGAAAGGGCCGTGGAAAGTCGAGTTCCCGGGGAGCAGCGCTACATTTGACACGCTGAGTTCCTGGTCCGAACAAGCAGACCCCGCGATCAAGTACTACTCCGGCACGGCATCTTATCGGACGACATTTACTCTCCCCAAGCTTGGTGCAAGCTCTGTCTTGGACCTTGGTATGCTTCACGAAATGGCCAAAGTGCGCGTGAATGGACAAGAGGTAGGGACGCTGTGGAAGCAACCCTATCGAGTGGACATCAGCGCGGCAGTGAAGGCCGGCGAGAATACGTTGCAGGTCGATGTAGTCAACACATGGCTCAATCGCTTGATTGGCGATGCGCAGCCCGGTGTCACGACACCGGAGACATTCGCGACAACAAAGAATTGGAAAGTCGAGACACCGCTGCAGCCGGCCGGATTGCTCGGGCCCGTCAAGATACTGAAAGGGAAGAAACCGGGCCAGCGCTTAATGAAGTGCGCCGGGTGCTGCGCGCGGTAGAACTGGAAACAGCAACGGGAAACCGAACCGATAAGGAGAACGGGGATACCATGAGCAATAAGATCTTCACACGGCGTCAGTTCTTGGGCGCAACGGCGGCGGCCGGAGTCTTCTCGATTGTGCCGCGAAGCGTGCTGGCGGCCTCGGGCAGGAAAGCGCCAAGCGACAAGATGAACATCGGCTGCGTGGGCGTGGGCGGGATGCAGGGAGCCGGCGACGTTAGAAGCGTCAGCGGCGAGAACATCTATGCGCTGTGCGACGTGGACGAGAAGTTTTTGGACAAGGCCGCGCAGGCTTTCCCAAAGGCCAAGCTGTACCGCGATTTCCGAAAGATGCTGGACAAGGAACACAAGAACCTCGACGGGATCACGATCACGATTCCCGACCATATGCACGCGAGCGTGGCGCTGTATGCGATGAAGCACGGCGTGAATGTGTACTGCCAGAAACCGCTCACCCAAAGCGTCTGGGAAGCCCGGCTCTTGACGGACGCGGCAAAGAAATACGGCGTGGTCACGCAGATGGGCAACCAGGGGTATTCCGCCGAGGCGACGCGCGTCTCGTGCGAGGTGATTTGGAACGGTGAACTTGGCGACATCACCGAGGTCCACTCGATGTGCGGCGGCGGCTTCGCACGCGACATCACCGCATGGCCTGCCGCCGAGCCGACGCCCAAGAGCTTGGATTGGAACCTCTGGATGGGCCGCACCGCGGAGCATGCCTACAGTCCGAAGATTCACCCATCCAATTGGCGCGGCTTCCAAGAGTACGGATCGCAGATGGTCGGCGATTGGGGCATCCACATGCTCGGACCAGCGAATTGGGCCTTGCAGCTTGGCAGCCCCATCAGCGTGGAGTGTTTCGCGGTTGAAGGCGTCAATCCGGTTACTTACCCACACTACGCGTGCAAGTTCGTCTTCCCCGAACGCCCGAACAAGTTCGTCCCCTCCGGGAAGATGCCTCCGGTATCGATCTACTGGTACGAGGGCAACATGGTCTCGAAGTTCGCGCCGCCCACGGGCCTGACCGCGGAAGATGTCAAAGACTTCAACGAAATCTTCGTCGGAACCAAAGGCTTCCTGGGCACGGACGGACGCGGCGAGGGTTGGAGCCTGACGCCGAGGGCGAAGATGCAGGACTACAAGCTGCCTGCTCAAGTGCTGAAGCGTTCGCCGGGACATTACGAGGACTGGATTCAGGCGTGCAAGGGCGGAGATTTGCCGTGCTCGAACTTCAGCATCGCCGGTCCGTACACGGAGTGGATTCTGCTCGGCGCGATTAGCTGGCGGTTCCCGAATCAAGAGCTTAAGTGGGACGGCGCGAACCTCCGTTTCACCAACAACGAAGAAGCCAACAAGTACGTCAAGCCCACGTTCCGCAAAGGTTGGAAGCTCAAGGATATCGAGGCGTAGTCGCAATCGCAGGCGCGATAGCCCACTTGGATAGTGACGAAGGGGTCTGCAACTTGGTGCAGACCCCTTCACTCTTTTTCAAACCACGCCTCAGGCAAAGGTTTATCCCGCGGGATGCTGCCAAGGTCCGCGATAGGCCCTGCGAAGCAATTCCGTAGCGGCGGAGTCACCGGTAACTTCCCGCTTCGCGGGATCGTATGCGAGCGTTCTCCCGGTCTTCATCGCGAGATTGGCAAGGATGCAACTCGCCGATGAGATATGCCCATGCTCGATGTCCGCGATCGGGCGGCCACCGGTTTCGATGGCCGCGAGAAAGTCGAGCATATGGCGGCGCGAGGCAGGCGCCGCTTTGATCTCGATATCTTTTTCCTTGGTATCCTCGGGATATTGTTCCTCCTCAAGAAGGCAATCCTCGTGAACGGGCTTCCCATCGCCGAGCGGAGTGAAGTCGTAGCTATTGATGCTGCCCGTGAGCGTGCCCTTATCGCCGAACAGCGTGAATGCCCACGGGTACTTAGGATCGGGCGTACTCCCC
>JBAZRU010000571.1:0-4968 GCA_041662805.1 Candidatus Hydrogenedentales bacterium
TGGGGAATCGTGTCTGAAGCAGCGGCCGCCGGAGTTGATCGCGCGCGGGTTGGTCTATGTGCCCCAAGGGAACAAGGTGTTTGGGGACTTGACGGTGCAACAGAATTTGACCGTTTCCTTGATGGGGGTCGGCAAATCGGAAACGCGCCAACGCCTTGACGAAATGGCCGAGTTGTTTCCCGCGATCCGGGAGTTTATGCGCAAGCCGGCGGGACAACTGAGCGGCGGCGAGAAGCAGCAAGTGGCGCTGGCGATGGGGCTGATGAAGAAGCCGCGCATGCTTCTTCTGGACGAGCCGTCGCTGGGGCTCGCGCCTAACTTGTTGGGTGATGTATTCGCGCAGTTGAAAGCGATTAACGAGAAGACGGGCGTTGCCATGCTCGTTGTCGAGCATAAGGTGCGAGAAGTCTTCAAGATTTCGGATTGGGTAATAGGACTTCGACGCGGCGAGGTAATTGAGGCGGGGATGCCTGAAGCGTTCGACGAGGCGCGATTGAAGGATCTCTTTCTTGGCTGAGGGATATTTCCTTGGGTCACGGGAGAGGGGTGAAGCTGTTGCTCCGGTCGGCGCGAAGCAAGACCACCGCTACTCGTTGGGCAGGGGAGGCAGGTCGGTGTTGCCTACGATTAGGGTGAGGGTTTTGTACTTGGATTCGGCGAGGGTGCGTAGGTTGGCGATAGGGCCGTTTGCTTGAAGAGTGAAGTCGAGGTCTTTCTTGCGGACGACGTAGAAGAACGGCGTATCGGAGGCGAGTTTGGCGCGGATGGCGTTGGGGTCGATGTTCACGGGGATGGGGGTGCGGGCGTAGAAGGCGAAGGCGGGGTATACCTTGGCGGCTTCGATGTCGTGGCCTGCGCGGCGGATGGCGCCGGCGAGGGTGGCGATTTCGCGGGGGGAGCGTTCGCCGGTGTTTTGGTAGCTGGCGTGGGTGAAGAGAATGCCGACCACGCAGATGGCCATGATAAAAGCAGAGATGGGGTTGCGAGGCGTCTTGCTTCGCGTGAAGAATGCTGCGGCGAGGGCCAGGATGGCAAGCGGCCATACGGTGAGCAAGACCCCTGCTTCCGGATAGCGGGAGGATAGGACGGCCGCCCCGACGAGGACGGCCACGGGCGCGATGAACTTCCATACTCGCATGCAGAGGACGGTCCAGGCTTCGCCGACGGAGAGGCTGAGGTTGCGCGGAAAGCGGGTCAGATGCGTGCCGAGGGCGAAGAGGATGAAGGGGACGCAGGGGAGGATGTATTCGTATTCTTTGCCGGCGATGAGCGAAAAGACGAGGACGCTGAGCGTGCCCATCATCACGGAGAAGCGGTACATGGGGGTGCCGGAGTTCCATCGATGGGGAGACAGATGGAGGGGGAGCAGCAATCCCCAGGGGACGAGCATGATGGGCAGTGCGGCGAAGTAGTACCAGGGCATGCCGCTGTTGATGCGGCTGGCGGAGTAGGTGCGTTCGACCACCTGGTTGTTGAGCATGGCGCTGATGTAGTCCCAGCCTTTGGCTTGGAGCACGGCGATTCCCCAGGGTGCGGCGAAGGCGATGCCGATGAGCATGATGGCGAGCCAGCAGGCGGCGACGCGCAGGCGTAGGTTGGGCGCGCCGTGCCACGCGTGGTGGCTGCACGCGAGGATGACGATGGCCAAGGCGAGCGGTGTGCCTAGGGGGCGTGCGAGCGAGGGAAGCACGAGCGCGGCGGTTTTGAGGACCACTTCCAGCGCGAAGGCGGCGGCGCACCATTTGATGCAGGAGAGGACGCGCCGGTTGGGTTCGTTGCCGTTGACGACGAGCGTCGCTGCGGCGGCGGCCCAGAGAAAGAGAAAGGCGGCGGGGCCTTTCAGCATGATGGCCGCGCCGAAGGCGACTCCACCGGCGAGTGCGATGAGGGCCGAGCGCCCGGATTGGTTCGCGCGCGCGGCGCGCCACAGGGCAACGACGCTCAAGAAGACGCCGAGGGTCAGCGGGATATCGAGTTCGGCCCATCGCATGCGGTCGAGGGCGTAGGGCGCGACGACGATGAGCAGTGCGCCCCAGCGCGCTTGGAGTTCGCCGCCGTCGCGGCGCAGGAGCAGGTACATGCACAAGGCGAGCGCGATGCCGCAGGCGGCGGTTGGGATGCGCGCGGTGATCGGAGCGATGACGCCGGTGGTCTTGTACACGCATGCGATGGCCCAGTAGAGCAGGGGAGGTTTGACGAGGTAGTCGACGCCGTTGATGGTGGGGATGAGCATGTCGCCGTCGCGGAGCATTTCCATGGGAGGCGTGGCGCGCTGGCCTTCGTTGTCGGTGACGACGTCCATGTGCCCGAGATGCAGTCCGACCGTGAAACACGCGACAGCCAGAAGCAGGAGGAAGTAACGCTTTGAACTCATGTTAGTACGTGATGGTCAGAGCGGCGCGGACGGGGAAATGGTCGGAGGGGTACTTGCCGCTTTCGTTGTACGCGATCGTTTCGCATTCATCGGCGCGCACAGGACCTCGAAGCAGGATCCAATCGATGCGCGCGTCTTCGCCTTCCTTGGGAGGACCAAAGCTTCCGAAGGTGATGGACGGCCCGATACGTTTTTCGGTCGTGAGCCATGCGTCGGCAAGGCCGCCCTCGGTGAGCGTGGTCCACGCGACCGAATTCTTGGCGATGGAATTGAAGTCGCCGGTGACGATAACGGGCATTTCAGAGGGGAGCTGCTGGATTCGATTGAGGAGTACGCGAGCGGCGCCTTGGCGCGCATCTTCGCTCTTGTGATCGAAGTGCGTGTTGTAGTGGATGAAGGAGCGTTTGCTCGCCAAGTGGTAGAAGCGCGCCCAGGTGACCATGCGGTTGCAGGAGGAATTCCATGAGGACGAGCCGGGAATCTCGGGGGTTTCGGAAAGCCAGAAGTTGCCGCTTTCCAAGGGACTGAGCACGTCCTTTTTGTAGAGCACGGCCATGCGTTCGCCGCTGCCGTCGGCTTCGCGCCCGACGCCGAACCAACGATATTCCGGCAGCTTCTCGACGATGTAGTCCGCCTGAAAGTCCAGACACTCCTGTGTGCCGATGATGTCCGCCTTGGACTGGCGGATGGTTTCCACCAAGATGTCCTTGCGTTTATCCCACGCATTGTCGCCGTCGTTTGCGGTTCCATAGCGGACGTTGAACGACAACACTACAAGGGGGATTTCGTCGGCAACGGCGGTGAAGGCTCCGATGACGAGCGCGGCGAATATCAGGGCAGAAGGCAGGCGCATGGTCAAGCTCCACAATTGAGTTGAATATGGGAATTGTGTCAGTCCGAGGCCTCTTGACTCAAGGCCGGATTGCAGCACGGTGTCTTGGCGGAGGCAAAGAGGTCGAGCGCGTACTCGTACTTGGCTTCGGAGAAGAACTCGACGGCGGTTTCGCCGAACGCGATCAGGTAGCCATTCACCTCCGCGTCGAGAATGGCGCGCAGCTCGTCGATGCCGCCGCGAAGTTCGTCGGAGTCGGGCATGGGGGCCGCAGCGACGTAATTGCGGAGGATTCGGATGTCGTTCCAGTCGCCGAGTATTTCTTGCGAAGCCTTCAGCTCCTCGATGAAGCGCGTCATTCGCGTTCCGTAGAGTGGGCCGAGGTTTTCGCAGTGATACCGCAGCTTTTTGAACGCGATGCGCACTTGATGCAGGGATTCCTCGTTCGGTTCGAGTTGCCACGCGCTGAACCTGCGAAGAAGGTCGCCGAATTCGGTCGTGAGCGCCACGGAAGCGTCGCGCACGTAACACGAGTGGGCAGGCTTCGTGCGCGACAGCATCGCATCGAGACATTCGGCAAAGGCGGAGTCGGAGACGAGCGAGACCGCCGTGTCGACTTGGGCGCATTCGGCCTTTCTCAAATCGCGAAGATGGCTCAAGACCGCGTTTGCGGCGGCGCGTGGCGCGCCCTGCTGGTGATTGCGCCGTTTGGAAAGCGCGAGGATGGTGACATCGAGTTCGCGCGCCTTTCCCAGGCAGCGGGTGACTTCGCGCATGGACTCTTGAAACGCCTTGCGCCGCTTCTTCTTGAAGAGGCGGGCGTGCGCGGCGAGGGCTGAACGAAGACGCCGGGACGCGACGCGCATGTCGTGGATTCCCTCGACTTCGTGCGTGGCAGCGGCTTTGACGTATTTGCGCAGGTCCGAGGCGCGATTTCCAATGAGCTTCGCGGCGGAATCATGTGCGAGCGAACAGACTGCGGGTTTGTGTTTCATTGCCGGACTTCCTCGACGTGTCCGTGCCATCCTTCGGGAGCGCCATAGGCGTGGACGATGCGCACATGGGGCGAGCGCGAGATGCCGCCGGGGTTGAGTCCCGGCTGGCCTTCGGGAATGGGCGTCTTCAACTCCGCATAGTAGTCGCTCCACGCGGGGAATGTCTCGCCGGTGGCTGGGTCTTTGAAGGTCATCGGCGCGAGATCGAAAACGGCTTGGCCACTGTTGGCCTCGCGGAATGCCTCGTATATCAGTTCCGAGCAATAGAGCGTCGATGTGTCGATCGTGTAGATGCGATCGTAGGGGCGGCCCAGACAGGCGCGTGCGGCAGCGATTGCGCCGGGGAGCAACGCGGAGGTCTTCGCGTCGAGACGTCCGACGAGCACTTTGGGATTGCCGCCGGCATCGGCGCTGCGTCGCAGGAAAGTGCGCAATGGCGTCTCGACGACGCCCGCGCTCACGGCTTCGATGATCCAAACGCGGCGACCTTCGATGCGCGAGACCATCCCGAGGTGGGAGAAGTGCGCGCCGTCCACGCCTTGAGTGACGGTTTCAATCGCATCGCACAGCGGACCACAGTCGATGTCTTGAAACAGGAGATCGCCGGGTTGAAGGGGGAAATCGTCAGCGGGGGAATGATGCAAGGCTGCGCAACCAAGCGCGGACACGGCCAGCAGAGCAAACGCGGCGAGGCAGGCGATACGGTCCATCATGCGTGCACCTTTGCCGGGTGCTCTGGAGTCGCGCACACGACTTCGACGGGCTTG
>JBAZRU010000572.1:0-1281 GCA_041662805.1 Candidatus Hydrogenedentales bacterium
AACCGCGCCTTGGACATCGAATGCCGACGTGGCTCGTGGAGTGGCCGGCGTTCCTTGGTTCATCGGTCGCTACGATGGACGTGGGAGCCGTCGAGCGAAGCGAACTCTTCATCGGTGGCGTCGAAGTCGCCGACGGCTTTCCGTTTGTGTCAGACGCCATCGGACAGCGAACTCGCTTCGATCAGGCAAACCGCACGCGAGCAAAGAACGGTCTCACGCCAGTCATACTCGATGAGCGGTACCTCACCGAGTTGCCGAGCCTCCCCGCTGGCGCCGGTATGGCTGTGGGCGTTGATCGGTTGATGATGGCGCTCCTCGGCGTCCCGAACATCGAGGATGTCCTCGCTTTCCCTTGGCGGGACCTTTAGGTCCGTGCGGAACCTGTTGCGCTCATTCCAGTCCCGAACACGTACTCTCGCGAGCTTCCAACCACCATCTCCGCAAGTTGGTGCATCCCAAGCCGTTCAGCGACTCGGTTACCGTCCACGCTCACGGTGATCGCACACCGCCCGGCGTGAGGACTCGTATCGAGGGCGTCGGCGAGACCTCGGAGCATCGTTCTCGTTGCTTCGGTCCGTCGTAGCGGCGCAACCATGCTGTAGTTAAAAACGTACTGAAATGTACGTGTTGTCGGCGTTTGAATTGGCACGACCTGCCCGCGATGCACTACGTCGGGCGCCTGCCCGACAAGGAACGAAAAATTCGCGGCCGTTATCGGGTACCATCCCGTGTATCCGACCGGCAGCAGCTTTCCGTCGTCTTCGTCCTCTACGGCGTAGAGCGTGAAACCTGATGGAAAGAGGTTGATGACAAAGGCAAGGCGAACGTAGTCGACGCGATCGTCATCGGTATCGTAGGCCGACCAGTCCGCGGCCCAGACTGCATTCACAAAGCGGCGACCATTCGGATGTGATAGCACTCCAAGCGGGCCCGTTACCTCCGACGGATGAAGGACAATCGCGCGAAGGGACTGAAGTGTTCGTGAGGTTGGTCTGACCGCCATCGAGCGTGTTCTCCGATCACTCGCCCATGTCAGAGTCTCTGGCAGGTGGACGTCGTCGGGAACATCGGACAGATCCATCACGCGGCGCCTCGGAACATGGGGTGAGAAGTTCGTAACCGGGCAATCAGGTCCGTAACATGGACGTTGGGCGCGGCAGCGGAGCTCGAAGCGTCGATCGGCGCGCCGCCAGCAAGCACGGACACTGCGCCCGCAATGCAGCCCTCTAGGCTCGCGAAATCGTACCCACCCTCGACGAGGATGACGAGTCGACCGCCACA
>JBAZRU010000572.1:1291-1666 GCA_041662805.1 Candidatus Hydrogenedentales bacterium
CTGTTCTTCGGCCACTTGGCGAAGCGCGGAAACCGCCCCGACGTACCCAGCTGTTGAATATGTGAGATTGGACATGGGATCGTCGACGTGTCCGTCCGTACCAAACAGAAGAATGATGATCTCGGGAGAGAATACTCTTATCGCTTCTGTTGCAAGCGCCGTCGCTGCCAGAAGCTCTGCATCCCCGGCTCCCGGCATCAGAGGCATGTTGAGCATGTTTCCGATGATGCCGACGTCCTCCGCTCGGCCAGTATCAGCCGGGAAAAGACCGGACTCGTGTATCGAAATGTATAGTGCGTCCCTGTCATCAGAGAGAGCTGCCTGGGTTCCATCGCCGTGATGAGCGTCCAGATCAACAACGGCAACGCGTACAGC
>JBAZRU010000572.1:1676-4958 GCA_041662805.1 Candidatus Hydrogenedentales bacterium
CGAGTACGCGGAGTCGCGCGATCGCAACGGCAGCATTGTTCACGAGGCAGTACCCACTCGCCAGTGCTCGATGGGCGTGGTGACCCGGTGGCCGTGTCGCAGCCAGGCCATTCCGTCCCTCTCCGTTCCAGACCCCCTCGACGAGGCGAACGGCGGCTGATGCTGCGGATCGTGCCGCTAGCGCCGACCCTTCCCCACACCAAGTTTCACCATCGGACATGAACCCGCGGTGAACCTCTAGGGATGCAAGGTAGATCGGGTCACTTTCCGAGGACAGCGTTGGGCTTCCTGCAACCAGCCGGTCTTGAACGACGTGTACTCCAGAGCCTGTACCTGCACGGACTCCACGCACCATGGCGTTGAGGCGCTCAGGCGTCTCCGGGTGGTCGGTCGGCGGGCGATGACCAATGGCTGCTGGGTCGGGCAAAACGGCGAGTGTTTGGTGCATATGAGCGATTCCCAGATGGTAGACCCATCACTGCGATCACGCCAGGAACGCGATCGTAACCGATACCCGGTTGAAGTGCGGGATTTCCCACACTTACCGGTTTTCCACAGTTTGTTCGATGTCCCGCATGGTGTCCGATGGAAGATACAGTAATGCCCGTCAGGATGCGAGTCCTCGGCGCATAGAGGCGCGTCGCTCGTGCCACATCATCCGATCACGGCGTATATAGCGGCAGCGTAGGCGTCGAGGCATGATCTTGCTTGGCTTCGAGGTATCGTTCGAGCGCACCGCGAACGATACCGCGCTTGGTGCGGTCGCCATTCAGGGCGGCGAGCAGAGCCTCGTCGTCAGCTTTGAGTAGGTTTTCCATGTCGCCCAGGGACGCGCCTGCCAGCGCCAAGTAGTCACCTCTTGTGAGGCGCGTTCCGACGTACATCGCAAGTTCGGCCGCCGCACCGTTCGCTCCCGTCTCGAGTCTGGCAGCGAGTTTCGCGATTCGCCTTTCAAGATCTACGTCGTGGCCAAGTGAGCGGATGACCGCGCCGACCGCGGGGAGGACGTCGCGCGTCCGCGACGCGGCGCCGCGAATCGCGCCGGCTGCGCCTCCGGTGGAGCCGCCAAACTTGACCATCACGCGCTCGGTGTCCGCCAGTGGTTGCCCACTCACAAAAAGCAGTGCTGCCATGGCTTTCTTCGCGCGAAGTGTTGACGTGTGTTGGTCTTTTACATTGGCCCTAAGGGCGAGCACTACCTTGGGCGCAACGCCCTGCCGATGAAGTTCCGCAGGCCAAACTCTTGGTTCCTTTTCCGTACTTTTGCGGTTGATCGGAAAGTGTACGGCATCCAGTTCGACCGTTACCTGTGCAGCGGCTAATAATGCAGGATCTGTGATTTGGTCCACGGACAGCCCCTGGAAGACATCAACGAGTCTTACGATCGACTCGACCTCCATCCCGCTCTGTCCAGAAAAGCGTCCTAGATCCGTTAACTCATATCGATCGCCGTCCGTATTCTCCACGAGTTTGTGCCGTACCATCCCCTCAAGCGAATCCTGAAGACCAGCGCGCGACCAAGCAGGATCCGCGTGGCCCGCCTGTGCGCGTAAGTACGCGCCGAAGCTCGCCTCTAGGAAGGTGAGAACATCATCCGCAGACAATGCGTGCGTTGCGCTCCGTTCCGATGCGGCCAGGATACGGAGGATTGTGGCCCGGGAGTCTGGCTGCTCAAAGTGTGAACGAAAGTCCTCCGGCTTTCCAAGGACATAGTGGCTCCACAGGTAATGCTCGTTGAGACCACCCGCGGCGATGATGTACGAAGTGCCCTCCGTCGCCTGGCCGAGGCGGCCGGCGCGCCCCACCATGTTCTTGTACTCAGCAACGGAATACGGCACGTCACCGGGATGTTGGAGGCCGGCGATTACGACCGACTCCGCCGGCGTATTGATTCCCATCGCGAGCGTTGTGGTGGCGGCGATGACTCGGATCGAGCCGCCTCGACGGAAATATTCCTCCACGACTCGTCGCTCATCGGCCCCGAGATCGGACATGTGAAACGCAACTCCATGCGCCAGACATGCACGAAGGTCGGCAGAAGCGCGGGATGGATCACGATCCGGAAGTGCCGCCAGCGCCTCCGTAGCAGGGCCGATCTCGGTCAGCGCCTGAGCCAGATATTTTGCGCAGCCCTGTGCTTCGCCGCGCGTTTCGCGGAACACGATCGCCTGCTGTCCCTCGCCGGAGAGCCGCCGCACCAGCGGAATGATCCAATCCTGGCTGGAGCCTTTTCCGTAGATACGGGTGATCAGCGGTTCTGACCACTGTTCCTTGCCCGCGGCGTCGAGGTGGTGGAAACGTCCGTCGGCGCAAAGTATGCCCTCTCGCAAGGGTACGGGGCGTTCGGCGTGGCGCAGAAGACCACCGCCCAACCAGCGATCAAACCCCCGCGTCTCGCCGATCACGGCAGAGAGTGCAATCACCTGCGGCTCAACGCCGTGACGTCGTTTCATCCTAATGAGTGTGAGCAGAAACTCTAGGTTGATACCACGGTTAGCGTCCGTGATCATCTGGGCCTCGTCAACGACAACGACGTCAATACCCTCAAGGATGTGAGGAAAAGCCAGCACAAGGGCGGTAAACTTCTCATAGGTCAGGAGCCCGATGTCGTATTGACCTCGCACGAGCACGGGTACGTCGTCGGCAACCTCGCCTGTTGCTCGCGCCACGCGGATACCCAGGGGGCCATACGTGTCGGTAAAGTACCGGTACTTGTCGTTGACAAGGGCGCGCAAGGGAAGCAGGAACACGGCCCGTCGTCGGGAAAGAGCACCTCGCAACGCTGCAAGTTCCCCAATCATGGTCTTCCCCGACGACGTGGGCGCAACGACTACCATGTTTTTTCCAACAAGAAGCCCATAGTCGTTGATCGCGGTCAACTGCATGGCGTTGAGCATCGGAATCCCTTGTGCCCAGCGATCGAGTAGGGTGGCGGGGAAGCCGAATGCTGATAACGACCGGATGTCCGCAGCCGCAGGCGTAGAGGGAAGTTCGGGAAATGCCGTCAGATAGAGTGGCCCGGGTTTGAAGACCGGCCACAGGAACTCTCCATCGATGCGCCCTCGCAAGGTTGGATGTTGATCCTTCCCGATCAGCGCTGCGTCGTCAGTGACTCGCTGTGTCACATACTCAAGCAGGCGATAGACCGAGATCTTGCCATCGTGAACCACCGACGGCGCGCCGCGCAGAGCGTCGAGCAGGTGAAACGTGAGCAGCCCGTGTCCATGCCGACTGAACTCCCATGCCGGTTGATTTGCCGTGGCCGCCGTCAGGATGATCCGC
>JBAZRU010000573.1:0-4941 GCA_041662805.1 Candidatus Hydrogenedentales bacterium
AATGACGCGATTGCGGGTCAAATCGAGGAGCGTCGCTACTAGCGAAGGTCGTGCGCGACATCGTTTGCTTCAGGACGCCCATCCCGGCTAAGCCGGGATGGGCGTTGCAGTTTAAGAGCCGGCTGGAAGCCGGCGGTACGAAGAGAAGCCGGTGGTGCGATGTGGAAGCCGGTGGCGCGATCTGGAAGCTGCATTGGTATCGACTACTTACATGATCGCGAATTCGTGAATAAACCATTCTCTTGTTGCCGGGGTCCAATGGGTGAGTGATGCGCCACGGGGTGTGGCCAGAGTCGGTGGACAACGTGGACTGAATAGACGTTACGGACATATCCGATTCTCGCGCGAGTTGTGAGTATTTCCGAGTATGATTGCGGCAAGTGGTTTGGGGGCGCTAACAGAGAGGTAGGTCAGAGTCCTATGAATTCCACGAAGGTGATTGTCGTTGTGCTTGTGTTGGCCGTTATTGGCGCAGTGTGCGTGGCGGTTCTTATGCGGCCTGCGACTGATACCGCGGTCACCCCGCCGGAGCCAAAATCAGAGCCAACCGCGGAGGCACAGACGCCGCCCCCGGCTGCCGCAGCGCAGCCAGCCGCAACCCCGCCCACTGCAGCCTCCGAAGTGCAGCTATACGGTGCCGTAATCGACGCCGTCTCGGGTTCACCGGTTAAAGAGGCAACGATTTCGTTGCTGAAGCGGGAGCGGCGTCGTGGCGGAGATGAGGCCGACGCGCCGCCTGCCGAGGCAAAAACCGACGAGCAGGGGGCCTATACGCTTGACGTGCCGGAAGGCGAATTTCGTGCCGTGGCGTGCGCCGCGAAGGGATACACGCGGTTTGAGCAGCCGATGGACGGGAAAGCCCAAGGCAAAGTGCGTATGGACTTTCAGTTGCAGCCCGGCGGCATGATCACCGGTTCGGTCGTGGATGAGGCGGACGGAAAGCCAATTGAGGGAGTGACCATTCGGGCGGTCAGTTCGCAGCAGAATTTCATGGAAATGATGATGGAACGAGAACGTGGGGGCGATCGCGGTCTGCGCGCCAAGTCGGAAGCCGACGGCTCCTATGTGCTCGACGGCGTGCCGGAGGGTTCGTTCCGGCTCGTGGTAAGCGCGCGCCGCAAGGGGTATCTGGTGGAGCCGGACGATGAACGGCAACTGGAGATTGCGGCGGGAACAACGTACGAGCACATCGACTTCAAGCTCGACAAGGGCGCTTCGGTGACGGGCGTGGTCGTGAATACGTCTGGCGGTCCGGTCAAGGATGCGCGAGTGATGATCATGCCGACGCAGTTCTTCCAGACGGCCATGCGCACGATGAATTCGATGAACACCGATCCCTTTGAAGGGATGGACGGCCGCACCGACGAGCAAGGGCATTTCGAGATTATCGGTCTCGAATTCGGCACCGAGTATCGCGCGCGGGCGGAGTCCGACGACTATGCGGATGGTTCGAGCGAAGCGTTCAAGGCGGCGAAGGGGAGTCCCGCGCCGCAAATCACGGTGACGTTGGCGAAGGGGAGCACGATTTCCGGCGTGGCGCGATTCGCGTCGGGCGACCCGGCACCCAACGAGATGCTGCTGCTGTTTCCCGTAGCGCGGGAAGCTTGGGGTCAGTTCGAGGGGCCGGATACGCAGCACACCTCGGATAAGGGCGAGTTCACGTTCAAGAACGTGAATGCCGGGGAGTACCTGATTCGCCCGCGGGGGTTCCAAGGGCCGATGCGCGCGAATTTCCGTGAAGGTTCCACGCCAGTGACGGTGGCCGAAGGAAAGGACATCTCGGGCCTCGAAGTGATCGTTGAGACGGAGAAGGATGCTGGCGAGGAGCTAGGCTCGGGAGTAATCACGGGCACCGTCCTCACTGCCGACGGCAAGCCCGCGGCGGAAGTGCGCGTGGAGGCGCGCGACGCGATCATGCCGATGAACACGAATGGGGCTACGTCCGAAGCCGACGGGACGTTCACCATCAAAGGGTTGAACGCGGAAAACTACGACATTTCCGTGGAAGACGAAAAAGGGATTGCGGAGGAGAAGGGCGTGGCCGTCGGTACGACGGTCACGTTGAAGCTACAGCCTCCCGCGCACATCTCGGGGACGGTCGTGACCGCCGCCGGCGACCCGGTAGCTTCATGCCCGGTGTCGCTGAAGGGTCTTGACGAAGAAGAAGTCGACGAAACGTCGCCGCAGTTCATGGGCGCAGTCATGCGCGATATGTTTGGCGGAGATCAAGGCGGAACGAGCACGGACGCGTACGGTCATTTCGAGTTTACGAAGGTGAAGCCGGGCCGGTACGCCGTGGCGGCCAAGAGCCAATCCAGCGGCACGGCCGAATCCGATCCTGTTTCCGTCGACGTGGGCGCGAAGGTTGATGACCTTCGCATCGTGCTCGACCCCGGTGTCGCGGTGAGCGGGGTGATTGTAGGACCGAGTGGAGAGATGGTTGCTGGCGCGACTGTGCAGCTTGTTCCGGTGGGCAGCAATCAGATGGCGGACATGATGTCGTCGCTATTGCCCGCGGCAATGGTGAAGACGGCAGGCTCGGCTACGACCGGGCCAACCGGCGAGTTCACGATGAGCCGCGTGCCTGCGGGGAAATACAAGCTTGTGGGGGCGCACGGCACGTTTGCGCGCACATCCACGGAGGTGACGGTAAACAAGGGAGTCGATGTCACGGGTCTGCGGTTGGCGTTGCAGAAACCGGGCGGTGCGCGCGGAACCTACGCGATTGATGGGAAGCCGCAGCCGAATGTGATGGTCATGGTGATGGGCCCCAACGGATTCCAGATGGTACAGACGGACAGCCAAGGGCAGTTCGATGTGGCAGGGCTCACGTCCGGGTCGTACATGGTGACGGCGTTCGATCCCGCGCGCTTTGCCGAGGCCGGACAGGGCGGCATGCAATTCACTCCGCGGGTCGTCGACGTCGCCGAGGGGCAGGTCGCGGAAGTCGATATGGGCGGCGGTGGCGGCGCCCCTGTCGCAGGAACAATCGCAGGCTCCAGCGGGGCCACGACGGTTGTTGCGTTGCGCCGTCCCGGCGGGCCTTCGCTGGAGAACATCAACGTGACGAATATCAGCGAAATGATTGAAGCCATGCGGTATCTGGAAGGCCAGACCATTGTCGAATCCGATGGTACGTTCACGTTGGGTAACGTGGAGCCTGGGGAGTATGTTCTTGAGGTGTATTCCGTGGACGTGAACCCGGGCAGCCCCGATATGTCGGGACTCATGAATGCCATGCGGACGCCTGCTCACAGGGAGACCATCACGGTCGGCGCGGAGTCCACGCCGCTGACGATCAATCTTGCGCCTTAGCGCTTAAGGTGCATGAAACTGCATAGGACGGATCGGCCGGATCAGACCGTTCCGTCCTATGTTCTCTGGCACGCCAGCTCTATGCCCGGGTCCCACTTGATGGCAAACAGCACACCGCACGAGCGCGTTGGATTCGCTCGTGCGGTGTGCCTGATGACTTCGCGTTCTCGCAGATCCGCTATGGCTGCTGCGGTCAGCTCAATTGGTGTCCGTAGCGACGGACGGTGAACGCCCCAAGGGCAATCGTCAGGAGCCCAAGCGCCCACGTGCTCGCTGCCGGAAGCTTCTGCAACGGGTCGGTTGCATCGATGTTGTAGTCGCTCTCGACTTTGTTGGTTACGCCGTCGCCGTCGAAGTCGTCTTCAGGGAGGACATCGGCGAGAGTCAGAATCCAATCATTCGTGAGGTCATCGTCGGACTGAGCCGCGGCGATGATCTGCTGTTCCATGCTGTCCCACAGGCCGTCGGCATCCAGGTCGCCTTCGGGGCCGACGTTGGTGTCGGGGACGCCCGTGTCGCCACCGGTTTCGCCACCGGTTTCGCCACCGGTATCAGTGGACAACCCCTCGCCTTCGAGCACGACGTTCTGGGTCGGGCGATCGGGGTCGGTGGAAGTTACTTGGAAGAGCGCAGACTTCTCGCCTGCGGTTTGTGGTGTGAACATGACCTCGATTTCGGCACTTTCACCAGGAGCGAGGTCCAGATCCGCCGTGAGGGCCGGGGTCGAGAATTCGGAGACATCGCCACTGATCTCGCTCAGGCCTGTGACGGTCAGAGCGGTCGGAGTGGCTTCGGCGTTTGTTACCAGCAGGCTTGCGATGGCCTGTTCACCGGTGTTGGTGCTCGGGAACTGAACGGAGGAAGTGCTGAGCGAGATACCGGTCAGGTCGGTCCATGTGATGACCGTGAGCGAGTGGGCCGGAAGCGTGACGGCGTAGAGGTCTTTGAAATCGGTGATCGCCGAAGTGACGATCTTGATGTTCTCGGCGTCTTCGTTGGTTGTGTAAAGGCTATCTGCATTCAACTCGTACCGGGTTGCCGCAGCGCTCGGCTCGAAGGGCGTGTCTACGGCCACCTGGTAAGAATCGGTGAGGCTGAGGTTGAACAGAATGATCGAGCGATTCAGTCCATCGCGGTACGCGAAGGAGTTGATCAGCGGGAACGTAACGGAACTGGAGAGGCCACTCGTATGGTCTTCCGTTCGGATGGGATTGATACCCGAAATGCTGGACTGAACAAGGTCGCCTTGAATGGCCTTGTTGGCGATTTCCATGCCGAGCCAGGTCGGGCGCTTGCGGCCGGTGGCTTCGATGTCGCGAAGGAGGCCCCATATGCGGACGTTGTTGCCGCCGCCCACGGGGAAGCTGAACTGGGCCATGGTGAACGCGCATTGGGCCTTGACGCCGAGGTCGCTCTGGTAGCGAAGCATGTACAAGGGGAGGGCCAGCGCGCCGCCGAAACCGGCGACGAACGGATTGCGGACTTCCATCGGAGATTCGCCGTAGGTCGTGTGGAAGTTGATTTCATAAACGGAGAGCTCGGCGTTGTTGCCGGAGGCGTTCATGATGTCTTTGGTTTGCTTCATCGAACCGGTGGTGGTGTCTTCAAAGGCGCGCGCGAAAAGCG
>JBAZRU010000574.1:0-4940 GCA_041662805.1 Candidatus Hydrogenedentales bacterium
GTCCCCTATGAACCGGTTGAAACCTCTCGTCCGTCGGACAGGATTAGGGTGGCATCCGCTTCTGGAAAGGACCTTGCCCCGCTGCCTATTGAATTGCCGCAACCTTACTTTGGGGGGACGCCCCTCGATTATTTCAGCCCGAACCTCGAAGAAAAGAGCTATAAGCCGCGCGAGCCGATCATGGCTCCCAAAGGCGCGACGAATCTCGCCAAGGGCAAGCCGGTGATGAGCAGCGACACCAACCCTCGTCTCGGAGAATTGGCATTTGTTGCCGACGGCGAAAAGGGGTATCAGAACGACTATCTGCTTGAACTGGCCCCTGGCGTCCAGTGGGTGCAGATCGACCTTGGACAGACCTCCGAGATTTACGCCATCCTCGTGTGGCACTTCCACGCCGCCGACCGCGTGTACTTCGACGTTGTCATCCAGGTGTCCAATGACCCCGAGTTCACAAAGGGCGTGACCGCCGTCTACAACAACGATATCGACAACTCCGCCGGACTCGGCGTTGGCAAGGACAGGGAGTACATTGAGACCTACGAAGGTCGCCTCATGGATGCAAAAGGCGCCACAGGTCGTTACGTGCGCCTGTACTCGAATGGCAACACGACCGACAGCACCAACCACTACACGGAGGTGGAGGTGTATGGAATGCTCGTGCGCTGATTCCCATCAGGCAGGGAATACGGCGTCCACTTCTGCAAGCTCTTTCTTCGAGAATTCCAGATTGTCCAACGCCTTGACGCAATCGATGACTTGCTGCGGGGTGCGCGCGCCGATCAGGGCGCTGGTGACACGCGGGTCGCGGAGGGTCCAGGCGATGGCGAACTGCGCCATGGTCTGGCCGCGAGCATCGGCGAGCTTCGCTAAACGCCGGACGCCTTCGACGATCTTTGACGTAACCTGATTCTCCTGCAAGAAGCCGTCGGGGTCGGCTGCGCGCGAGTCCTTTGGAATCGGTTTGTTGGGATCAAGATACTTCGACGTGAGCATGCCCTGCGCTAGCGGGCTGAAAACAATGACTCCCGCGCCGTGCTTATCCGTGTGCTTGAGGAGATCCTTCTCGCTCCAGCGGGTCAGCATGTTGTAGCAGGGTTGATGAATCGCGATGGGCGTCCAATCGTGCTTCTTCATCGTCTCCACGGCGTTCACAAAATCCGCGCCGCGGTAATTGCTGAGGCCCGCGTACAGCGCCTTGCCCTGGCGCACGATGAGGTCGAGCGCGCCGAGGGTTTCTTCCAACGGCGTATTGGGGTCGGGGCGGTGGTGATAAAAGATGTCGACGTAATCCAACCCGAGCCGCTTGAGTGATTGGTCCAGGCTAGCAACGAGATACTTCTTGCTCCCCCACTCTCCGTAGGGTCCGGGCCACATGAGGTAGCCTGCCTTCGAGGAGATGATAAGTTCGTCGCGATGTCCCGCGAATTCGTCGCGCAGGATCCGGCCCACACGTTCCTCGGCGCTGCCGGGTTCGGGGCCGTAGTTGTTGGCCAGATCGAAGTGGGTGACGCCGAGGTCGAACGCCGTCCGCATCATCGCCACGCAATTCTTGTGGTCGGCCCGCGTCCCGAAGTTGTGCCACATCCCCAGCGATACGGCTGGCAATTGGAGCCCGGTCCGTCCGCAGCGTCGGTATTGCATATGGTCATATCGGTCGGACTTGAAAGACATTGGTTGAATCCTCTCGGGGTTAGGCGTGTAAATCGAGCCAATCTTTGGCGGCCTGGACGGGGTCCTCAGCCTCCATGAAGGGGTGTTCCGTCACTTGCGCTAGAACCTCGGTCGCACTCCACTGCAGGTCGTCCTCTTGCCAGTGGGAAGAGGTAAGAATCTGGCACATGGTATCGATGCAGATGGGGCCGCCAATATTCGCCAACGCCCTGACCGCGGCCTCGTTGGCCTGGACTTCTTTCGTGTCCTTATTCCACGGTCGTTGTGCGAGTTCGGCCAACTCGGCGGCAATCGCGTCTTGTTGGTCGCCCAATAGGTCACGCCTTGCCAATTCGCCAAGTAGAACCGCGGCGCCTTCACGGGCGTCGTATCCGGGATGCGACAATCGCTCTCGCGCCCAGTGAATAATCTCGGGCCCGCGGGCAACAAGTGCATTGAAGGCGGCAACGTAAGCCTCGTAACTGCGGACAGCGCGCACACCATCGGGCAGCGCAGCCTTGAATTCCGGCAAGTGGCTGTTCCAGTAATCGTCGCACAACTCCATCAATGCCGGCGACGTCACATCTCTCAGGACGGAGAGGACTGGTTTCGGACTGTCGCCGGAAGTGTATGTCCACAAGCCAGCCACTTTTTCACTTGAAGGCACGAGAACGAGATTCGACTTGTTGGGCCTACGAAATGACTCCAGGATCTTCTTCAGCATGCATCTCTCCAATTGCAGTGGGCCTTGCTCGGATCTGGACGGAATATACGGGAGTACTGCCACAGGATCAAGGGTTCGATTTCGCGAACTGCCTATAGGTGAAGCGCCCCCAAGGCCAGCTTGAGGGCGCTCGGATTCGTGCTAGCGATTTGGCCTAATTGGCGACTGTGAAGACGGTGGTCTTGTCCTTCGTGACGACATTTGCGTCCGGCAATGCCACGCCATTCCAGGTCGCTTTCCACCCTTCGAGTCCCGCGACGCCCAGACGTTTTGCGCTGCCTCGTGCCGTGATTGTCACTTGCTTTGCGTCATGGTCGAACTTGAGGTCGATGTAAGGGACGCGGCAATCGAGGCGCACCTCGGGTTGATCGTAGTTGATGCGAATGAAGCTGGCGTCAGCCATGGTAAGCCGCATGACGCGTCCGGCCGTATCGAGTTTGCGCTCCAGGAATTGGGCGTTCGATTCGAAGGCCATCAGCTTGTCGGGATTCTCACACGCGCCACCAAACCAAAGGGAACGCGGGAAGTTTGTCCAGGATTGGACGTTGATGAGGACAAGACGCTCGCCGTCGGGGCCGGTCTTGTGCATGTTTGCCTGGCACCAGCCTACGAAGCGTTCATCGTTGACGAGTAGCGTCGGGCTTTGGTGACGAATCCAGTAGTTCGAGTCGAAGTGAACCGGCTCTTTGCCGAGGACGAATTGCGCCAACGGATCATTGAAAGGTTCATCCGAGCGGGCCATGCGTCCCAGCAACTTGGAGTCGAGGGCGAGGTCCCAGCGCAACAATTCCGTGCGCCAGAAGAGGGAGCGTTTCGGATTCTTCACCGGATCGGCGGCCAGTTCGTAGATGAGCGAGTTTGTCGCACGCATGGTTTCGGTGAGCACGGAGTAGGGCCGCCCCTGGGGATCGATGACGCCGAAGTTGCAGTCCTCGGCGTATTCGTCCCATTCCTTCTCGAGGTCATCGTCAGGGTACTTGTACCAGGAGATGCCCAAGTGAGTTGGGATGGAGGCAACGGCGGCGACATAGGAGAGATATCCCACACCTCGCTCTGCTTGGGTCTTCACCGTCGGAAGCGCGCCCATCGTGTTTGGGTGCAGCGTGTCTCCGCCTCGGAACGAGATTTCCGTCGTCATCGTGGGCCGCCCGGTCGCGTGAGCGATAGCCGGAATTATGGTAAACACCTGCGTCAAGACGCGGTCGGGAAGCATGTTGTAGAGGTTCATGCTTATCACGTCGCAGTAGGCGCCCAGCGACTTCAGGATTGCGGGATGCGGCAGGGGCGCGTTAATCATGCGCGTGCCCAAGTTCAGGTGGTTAGGGGCGACGGCCTTCGCCGCTCTGGCGGCAGTGCCGAATCCGCGCTCGGCAACCGCGGCAATCCATGCGTCCTTCAGCCCCCCTACAGATGGAACGTCGCCTTCGACATTCATGATGTCTTCGACTTTGGTCACGCTGTAGGCTTTCCAGTCCTGGGCCAAGGCATCGGGTTTGTCGGCGTAATAGGCGCGCGCCACTTCGACGAAGGCCGCGCGAGCGGGAGCATCCTTTGCCGTGTGTGTCACGGCTTCATACCATCCGTCCATCGAGATTTCGTTCACCATGAAATACCCAACCAGCAGCGGGTCGTTCGCGATGGGGCCGAGTACTCTCTTGGCCTGTTCTTCGCACTTCTGGGGCCATTCAGGTGCGAAGACATCCGGGAACGACACCCAAGGGGGAAGACCCGCGAGGCGCCCTACAGGGAGTTCGGGAAGTCCATCCATGCGGAAGAAGTTCACATTGACCTCATAGGGGAGTCCGGTCGACTTCTCGGCTGAATTGAACCCCCAGGATTTGAGACGCGGTACGTCTTTCAGGTCGCCGGCCCACCCCATCTGTAGCCAGAAGTAGGCGTTGCCTTCCGGGGTGACAAACCATGTGCGCCCCCCCAGGGTTTCAACGTGGAAGAAGCCGGTCTTCTGGCCTTTCAAGCCGGTCCAGCCGCCGTACTGGTCGAGGTCGCCGCGAACAGGTTCCCCCATAGGCAAGTCAGGCGCGATCACCGCCGGACTCATATCCGGAGGCATTGCGGCAGACTCAGCGGCATTGGCCGACAGTGCGAACGATGCAAGGATTCCGGCAAGCGTCACCGCGACGCACGAGTTCCAGTAGCAAAATCTGGTAAGTAGAAGTCTCATCGGTAGTCTCCATTGGTCCCCCCATCTCGAATTCCGTGCTCCCTCGGAGCAACCGGAAGCCGAATCGTATCATGGAACGGAGGGGTACCGCACCGTCGCACGAGGCGGGTCTGCGTCCGACTCTTCCTTGGGGGGTGCACCCTTGTGTTTTGACGATTCATGAGGGGGGGGGTACCGCGCGCTCGGGCTTAGGTCCAGAGTTTGGAAGTCTGGATGTCCGGAGTTTGAAGTCCAGGGAGGCGCGGGATTCCGAACGGTATTGGAAAGGCATGGTTTGGCTCTCGATTGTAACTCTCTATATATATGGTGCAGTTTGTTGCACTCCTATTCGTCCAATTCACCGCATTTTTCGCGGGAATTCGTTCTGGATGGACGGAATTATAA
>JBAZRU010000575.1:0-1912 GCA_041662805.1 Candidatus Hydrogenedentales bacterium
GCCGTCGGGGTGAATAGACCACAACGTGTGGCCAAAGTCCGCCGCCTTGTCTTGGTATTCCGAACGCGTCCAGATGATGCGTCCATCACGCATGACGGACGGCGCCCATTCGCTGATGTTCGCATACGACAGCGGCGTGAATTCTCTCCCGTCTGGGTCCATACGAAACATCACGTAGGCCTGTGGCCGCCAGCACAAGAAACGCATATGGCACCGCGTGCTGATCACGGCCAAGCCGCCGTCCGGAAGCGGACACGGCCAGAAGTCGTGGAATGGTCCGTCCGTGATCTGCTTGAGACCGCTTCCGTCCGCGTTCATGCGCATGATGTGGAAATAGCCCTGCTCCGAGGGGCGGTACGCAAAATAGATCGTGTTCCGGTCGAACGTCGCGGCAGGCGTGCGCGCGATCCCCGCGCCCGATTCAAACAGGTGCTTCACCTCCGCTTGCTCGGGCAGGAAACGGTCACCGTCGCGTGGGATGTGCAGCGTAGCGACGGCGCCGCCCGGTCGGAACGGTGCATCTAAAAGGTCGCTGTAGTTGTGCGACGGCTCGAACGGCATGCGCTTCGCGAACAGCAGGTCATCCATCGGCGCAAGATCGGAATCGCGCATCAGCAATGCGCGCTTCGCCATGCGCGCCTCGAAGAATACCGCGCGCTCGTCTTCCACATCCCTCTTGCGTGACGCCAGGAGCCGCTGCTGACGCTGACGGAATGCCGACAATTGCTTGCGCTCCTTCGCGACATCGTAACCCTTCTGCGCAAACCGTTCGGCCATCGCGTCCATCAACGTCAATGTTCGTTCTAGCGCGTCATAACGGAACAAGCTCACCGTATAGTCATTGCCCTTATCGTCAGCAAGCTCGAGATTGCACTCCGGGCCGATGTCGTTCTTCGCAGCCTTAATGGACATGACACGAGACTCGCCCGGATTCAGCGCAAACGCATCGCCAATCTCTGGCGCGTTGCCGGAGACGCGTACAGGACCTTCAGTCTTGCTCTGGTCCGTTGAGGCAACTGCAATGCGCACAGGGAACGCGCCGTCCGCGTACGGTCCTGCTTGAGCGATACTGAGATTGGAGAATGTGAACTGCACGGGCCGCCCGAACTTGTCGGTGTGCTGCCCGCCCATCCCCAAACCAATGCGCAGGCCTGTTTCCTTGCACGAGGGAAAGAGCGCGAGCGGAAGCCGGACTTCCCAACGTGTCAGTGATTCGTCACCGGCGCACTCCACCAGCGCAGGCGTCTTTTCGGTGCTTCCTTCGTATTGCTTGAACACCATCCCTTGCTCGCTGCACACAAGCACACCGCATCCTTGGCCATCCATCGTGGAGATGACGGCAACGTGGCTGCTGAGCAACCGGTCGACTTCAATCGCGAGATACAGGTCGGTCCCGATCCATCCCGCGGCGACAGCATGCTCGACCAGTGGACCCGCCTCGAAGTCGTAGGGAGACGCCACGCGCGCCACGCCGCGCGATGCCCCGCTCCAGCAGTCATCATCGATAACGCCATCGAGCGTGGGCGCGGACGAAAGCGGCGGCAAAGGCAGCCGGTCGTCGGCCACATGATGCGGGTATTCTTTGACGCGCCCGTTGTACGGGACCAGACGCGGGCTCAGGTCCGCACGGCCATAGGTCTTGAGCCAAGCGTGCTCTTCGCCAAGAAACGCCAGCTTCAAGTGCTCTTCGTAGTTCTGCGGCGCGGTGCTAAGCACCGTCTCTTTGTCTTTTCCGCGTCGCGGAGGCGGTGGCGGATTCGGCACATCTCCGGAGTACCCGGATGCGTTCTGCTGACGGACCGCAACCGCACCGGCCGTGGCGGTAACTTCGGCGACAGTCGTCCACGTCGCGCCATCCATTGAAAGCAACACGGCAAACGCGAGTGGTACGCGGTCGGCGTAGTTTCTGTTC
>JBAZRU010000575.1:1922-4929 GCA_041662805.1 Candidatus Hydrogenedentales bacterium
AATCTCCGCGGCTTCGGGCAGCTCGATTTGCGCCCACTCCTCGTTCGCGGTAGCGGTGATCCAACTATGGTCGTTGCCATACATGCCATCGTTCAGGTGCGCAACCTGATGCGCCGCGTACCCAGACAAGCACGACGACGCCGTCGCCTTCGCCCCCTGCGATGCGAGGGCCAAGTTACGCGCCGCATCCGCGCCGTAGACTTCCAGTTCATCGATGCACGGTTGTGCACCGTCATTCGACGACTTCACGACAAACCGCACAAACCGGGCTTGCTGCGGCGCGAACTCGACGGGATTGGGCTTGTCCGCAAAGACAACGGTCTCGGCCACCGCGATTGGCATCGCGAAAAGCGAGAGACAGATACAAGTGGACGCACAAGCCGCGGCCCAGAACGCGGCCGCTTTCCCAAACCGCAATGCAGGCTTCCAGCCGGCCCCCGCGGCTCTCGAAAGCACTCGCCTCCGGTATCTCCCCCCAAGAACCGCGACAACGATCATTGTCTTACTCCCGTCGAAACGGTGCAAGGTCCAGACACCAAAGCGCCGTCGCGAACTCGACAGAGGCCCCCAAAACGTCAAACGCACATCATGGCGTGATGCATATTCATTCTACAATGAATGAGGCTCGCTTCCAAAAGAAGGCTTCACCCACACAAGCTGCTTCCTCGACGTGTACCGCCTGTTTCCAGGCGGTGCGCCGCGCTCCTGATTGCTTCTGCACCGCACCGCCAGTAGACTTTGACGCGTTCTTCTCAGGATTCAAAAGAGGGCGTCCATGCGTCTACCTTCCACAATCGTCCTGCTGCCGTGGATTCTGGCTGCTGCCATCTCCGCCGGGGCAGATGGCGAATCGGAAACCTCAACTGCGCCCGGCGAGCCGCACGCAGCCGGTTCAGCATCTGGCTTCGAAATCGTCGACATTGACCTCGGAGATCAGGCGTGGGGCCTGAATTGCATGAAGGTGCGGGTCCGCAACACGTCTGATTCCGCGCGCACGCTCTTTATGCATATCGGCGGCAAGTCCGACGGCGACCTCGACGGCGGCTTCGGCACGGGCGACACGTATAGGGCTCAGCCCGGCGATCAGGTCTTTGAGCACTGGTACTGGCTGCCGCCGTGCCACGGCACGATCAAGGCAAAGGTCATGTTCGTCGCGCCCAAGACGAACGCCCCCTGGGCGGAGACACCGTTTACGGCCAAGACGTATGCCATTCCATTCCCTATTCCCAATAGCCGCTGCAATAACTTGATGATCTCGGACAAGATCGTCGAAATGCGCACGTTCTATCCGCCCGACATGCAGCGGGTCGAACCGTTCAAGTACGTCAAGACCGAACACTTCATTTTGTATTACAGCCCAAACACACCCGCGGCATCGGCCATCTACACGCTAGCCAAAGATTACGAGGCCGCATTGGCGGAAGCGCGCGGCTTCTTCGGTGCGCAACCGGCCGAAACCTACTTCGCCTTCTTCTATCCCGACCGGCTAACCAAAAAGATGTGCACAAACCACGAAGGCGACTGCTTGGCAGCGGGGCACACCATCGCCCAAGTGTACAACGACACGACGCAAGTCGACCCTTGCCGCGAGCTGACGCGCGCGTTTGCGGCCGACATCGGCATCCCCCCCGCGATGTTCAGCGAAGGGCTCGCAACCTGGATGTCAAGAGGACACCTTTGGAATGGCACCCCCGTGGACGTCACCGCAGCCCAACTCCTGAAGGACGGCAACCTCGTACCCCTGAAAGCCTTGTTCATCCGCACGGAGATTGGCGCCAAACCGGCTGACGGCGAAGTCACCTCCCCGATGGCTGCCTCCTTCGTGGGCTATCTCGTTCAAGCCCTTGGCAAGGAGAAGTTCCTGGAAGTCTACAACACGCTGAAAAACGGCGACGACCTGACCTCGCTTCAAGAAAACGTGACGAAGTTCGAGGAGATCTATAGCCTGCCCCTGGAGAAGATCGAAGCGGGGTGGCACGGTTCGCTGACTCAGGGAGGCTGACGGAACTTGGTTACCCAGACGGGCTAGTGCCAATCTCTGGGGTAATCCGATACCGCTGATTTCCGAAATCAGATGGTCGGACAAGTCGAAATAAGTGCACTGGAGAATGGAGTCAGGGCGACTTCTCAATGACGACGCCCTGACTCCCCACTACAAGGAAAGTCTCCGCAACAAAAGGCACATCAATTGCAGGACTACGGCTGCGACGCTATGGCCGTGTAATAGTCAATGTCGCCGTGATTGTCTTCAATCCCGTACTCTATGATCAGGACGCATTTGTCTGTACTCTTTACCCCCAGCTTATCGCCGAAGAAGAAGCCGGACGTAATCTCGGCCACGTAGCTCTGTAACGTCGAATTCTTGTAAAGCGCTGCCGTGCTTTCCGCACCACCTCCAAGTACAGTGAAAAGGTCCAGACCGTCATCGGAGACACCTACGCACTTCACGCTTCCTGAAGACGCAATCTGTGTGGCGGCCGACCACGCGGGAGTGGCCACGCTAAGGTCTGCTACGCGATACTTGGGTTGCGTATCCTGATAGATCACGTAGAGCAAATCATCGCGCACCACGATCTTCGGAAGGGTCGAATTCGAAACTACGCTACCGCAAAGCCCAGGGAATTCCTCGCTGTAGTAGCAGACATTGTTTGATGTTCCGGGATACGTGATGTGCCACTCATTCGTACTCGCAGCCACCGGGTCGCCGCCAAGGTTTGCCACAAGCGCTACCGGGGCCGCCGCGCCCGAATTCTGTGTTTCACAGAGTTCTGGCAACAGGGCTGACGTGTCAGCGATATCACTAACCCCGCCGATCTCCTCGCTGATAAGGTAATAGGCGCTATGTTGCTCGTAACGGTATGCCGTCGGGTTGGTTAAGACGTGCGAAAAGCAAATGCCCGCACCGCAGCCGAACCAGAACCTCCCGCCAACATTGACGACATCAATGTAGCTTCGAGTTGAATGGATATCCGGATTAGCTTGACCATAATACCATTCATATGGATAT
>JBAZRU010000576.1:0-4926 GCA_041662805.1 Candidatus Hydrogenedentales bacterium
GGAACGCGATCTCGTCGATGGTCTTGACAATCTTCGCGGTTTCATCCGAACTGCGCTTGATGTCGTCGATAGCCGTGCTCATGCGCTCCATAGCCTGGGCGCCTTTTCGCGCGCTGATATCCGACTCCCCGGCAAGGATCTTGGCCTGGGCGGCGTTGTCGGCGTTCTGTTTCGTCATCGAGGTCATTTCTTCCAGGGATGCCGACGTCTCTTCCAGGCTGGAAGCTTGCTCGGTGGCCCCCTGCGCCATGCTCTGGCTGGACTGGGACACCTGCGATGCGGCGGCGGACGTCTGCTCGGCGCCGGAAGTAAGCGAGGCGATGATTCGGCGTATCGGGCGGGTGATGGAAATCGTGATGAGCATCGCCAACACGATGCCCAGCGCGGATGCAACGAGCAGGCCAATCATCAGCAGGGCGGATGCGCGGGTGAGCAACTCTTCCATTTGTATCGCCGAGTCCTTCGTTACCTTGGAGCCATTGTCCGCGATGCTCTGGGCAGACGCGAGCACGTCGTTGCCGACCGCGGTGCGCGTCGTCACCAATTCGTCTCGTTGCCCACAGTTGCGCGAATCGAGCCGTGCCATCCTGATATTCCTTGACAGCGGCGCGAATTGCCGCGATGCCATCGAGCTCTGCCTGGTCCTCGCCGAGCGCCTGCATGGCGTCGAGATGGGCAATGACGGCGTCGAACTGCTTAACGCTTTCGAGAATCGCCTTCGCGTCACGAAGGCCGATGCCTCTCCACACGCCCATGCGGATAGTGATGACGGCCGCGGTGATCTCGTTGGAGGCCGCGATGCACTTCAGGTGATTGGACAAGACTTCCAGGGAGACTACGCCTTGTCCCGCACTTCCGGTTACCGCCGCGAGTTTTTCGGCGAGTTCTGTTTCCTGCTTCGCACGATACTCGGCGTTGATTTTCAGGAGATTCTCGGCGGCGGCACCCAGTGCGGTCCGCTGCGCGATGATGTCGCGCGTCACAACGTCCGATTCTGCGGCGAGAGACTTGTAGTTCTCGACGCTTGTCTTTGCGCCGCCCAGGGTATCCGCGGTTGCGGTATCCTTGAAGGCCGTGGCGGCCGTCTTCGATTTTTCGATAGTGACCAGGGAATCGTCGAACTTCTTCTGGGCTTCGGCCAACTTGGCTTCATCGTCCGTAAAGGCATAGGCGCGCATGTCGAACATGGCGCCGCGGATGGCCCGTTCGATTCCGTTGGCGTCCAACATTTGGGGGAGATTCTGTTGGGCCAGCACAATCGTTGCGGAACGTACGCTCTGCATGCTGACGGTTGCGACGGCTCCCAGCGCCACCATGATGACGATGATCGCCGCGAATCCCATGGCAATTTTGGTACCCAATTTCATCTTCTTGAACATGATTGCATTCCTCTTCGTTACTGAGAGAGCTTCAACCTCGAATTACGTGTTTACCTGTGGCCTGAACATGTCGAGTCGTTCGGAACCGCTTCGCGGCCTGCGGACCCACTGTCCGGGCGTCGTATATTCAATTTGCCCGGAGGTTTCGTCGCAGGGTTTGCCCAAGCGGCTACTCGATGGTTTCCAGGGCCACCAATTCGCGCCGCGAGAGGACGCGGTCCGTATCCAGGAGCATGACGACCTTGTCGCCGACTTTGCCCATGCCGAGGATAAAGGCGCATTCGCCACTGGAGACGAATTCGGGAGGAGGTTCGATCTGGCCGGCGCGTATGTCGATGACCTCGGAGACCTCGTCCACGATAAGGCCCATGGTCGATTTCCGGTCATCCCGCATAATCTGGACGACGATGACGCATGTCCGGCTGGAATCGTCGCAGGTTGCAAGACCAAACTGCACCCGCAGGTCCATAACGGGAATTACCTTGCCGCGCAGATTGATGACGCCCCGCACGAACTCGGGCGTGCGCGGTACGCGCGTGATCTGCATGATACCGATGATTTCTTGCACTGTCAGGATGCGCAGGCGTAGATTTCGTCGCCCAGCTTGAACGTAAGGTACTTCCCTGCGAGGGTTTCGCTTTCATTCCATCCGGACGCACCATGGTCCGACACTTGTCCCATTGCTTCTCCTCCTTCTGTACTTCACGAACCAGCCCCCCCGGTCGAGCCTTTATCTCGCTCGGGACCGGGAAACTCCACGTTGGATGCGTACTCCGGCGTGCATCAATGCGCAGTTGGCGCCGTATGCCAACTTTCAACAAGAGAGACTAGCTGTATTGCACGAGGGAAGATGGAGTACAGTCTCATTTGCGCATCTGTCGTCCATTTCGCACGGCAGATATAGTTTATGCCGAATAAACCGCAAAGTCAAGTATATATTATTGATTCAAGATACAATAAAACACGTAAATAATGTATTCTCAAAAGGCATAATTTCTTCATAATTATTAGTATAATCCAGATTGTTTTAGAATAGTCAGAGAAATTGGAGAACTAGAAGTATCCTTCGGAGGGAGGAGGTGGCGGCTGGAAAACCCGCCCTCCGAGAGGGAGCGAGAAGAAGAGGCGGGTTGGAAAACCCGCCCTCCGCATTTTAGAAGGTTCCAATCGTGACGGGGCGTTGGAATCTTGGGGTGGAGTATTCGGTGATGTCGAGGTGGTGCGCGAGGACGGCGCAGCGGTCGGCATCGATGATATGGTCGTCGCCTTTTTCGAAGAGGATTTGTCCCATGTGTCCTACGGAGTAGGTGTGGGAGGCGTATTGGGTTTCGCGGTCGGGCAGGTGCGGGAACACGATGGAGCGGTCGAGCATGTGACGTTGGAGGAGCTCGGTCATGAAGGCTTTGGTCGGACGGCGGTCGGGGGTGCGGTCGGGGAGTTCGCCGAGGTCGGTGAGTGCGCCGAATTCGAAGGCGCGGACCTTGTCGCACCATTCGTAGCCGAGGTTCATGAGGTTGTGAGCGACGGCGCGTCCGTTGTTGCCGGCGTCGATGCCGACGCCGCGGAAGTTGTAGGCGCGGTCGAGGCTGACGATGACTTCGTGTTGGCGGGCGTAGTTGACGCCTTGGAGGTGGATGCGGGCGACGTTGACGAAGTGGGGCGGTTCGGAGCGGTATACGACGAATTCGGAAGGGTCGCGGGCGTAGCCGAGGTCGCACCCGAGGTAGTAGACGCCTTTGGGGGCCGTGGGCGGATCGAAGGCGTCGCCTTCGGTGAGGAGGACGTTGAGGAAGTCGAGGCTTTCGTCGACGCAGGCGAGGTAGCCGTCGAGATCGAAGACGGCGTGCATGGGGGAGCCGTGCTGGCCGAGCACGCGGTGGATGTAGCCGGGAGAGCCTTTGCCGCCGTAGAGATGGGCAAGTTCGGCGTCTTTCGCGGGGGTGAAATCGGGGTTGAAGGACGAGGGCCAGTTGTGTTGCTCGAATTCCTGCATCTGGGTCATGCGGTAGAAGGTGTTGCGGAGTCCGTTGGGGACGCCGTAGACCCAGCGCATGCCGCCGCCGTTGAGGGCTTGGTATAGCTCGCCCCAGGCGGATTCGGTCATTTCCTGGGCTTCGTCGATGATTTGCCAGTCGACGTGGAGTCCCTGGAAGTTCATGCCGTGGGGGCCGGCGATGCGTCCCCAGAGGATGAATCCGTTCGCGAAGCGCATGAACCAGGAGGGGGAGCGGCGGATTTCGACGAGTTCGCTTGCGAACGAGGGGGTGAGCAGGAAGCGGCGGACGAGGCGTTCCATGACGGGGAAGAGGTGGTTTTCGCATTGGGTGGCGATGAGCATGTGGCTGTTGGGGCGCATGAGCATGGCCCAGCACGCCATGATTTCGATTTCGGTGGTTTTGCCGACGTCGCGTCCGTCGCAGTGGACTTTGCGTTCGGCGAGGGATTCGAGGGATTCGATCTGGTAGCGGCGGGGTTGCCAGGGCAGATCTTGGGCGTTGGCGAAGTGCGTGTGCGCGAAGACGGAACGCCTTTGCAGGTTGATCCATTCGTCGATGTGTTGGGTCGCGAGTCCTTTTGCGCGCCACATGGAATGGGCGTCCGAAGCGTACCAGGGTAGTTTCACGAGACCATCTCCTGTGGGTTGGAAGCAGTCATTGGATCGCCATCGTTTCTTGCGTCGAACTCTTCATTTCGCCGCGCGCCCATGGCGAGAATCTCTTTCATGACGTCGTCTCCGTCGCGGATCATGGCGCGGACTTGGGGGGAGATTCCGGCGTGGGTGGCCGGGGATTTGTGTTCGTATTTCATCATGTCGTCGATTTCCTTTCGGACTTTGCGGGCTTGATCGATGACTTTGAACAGGTTGTCGTATTCGGAGATGCGCGCGCGGGACGGCGCGGACTTCACGGGCTTGGATTTGTTGGTGTCCTGGCCATCGGGGGAAGCGTCTTCCGCGCCGGCGACCTGAGGCGTCGAGGAGGATCGTTGCGGCTCGGGGGGCGTCAGGGGGCTGGTGCGGTGCAAGGCGAGGAGTTTCTCGCGGTGCGCGAGGATTTCGAGGACGATGGATTCGTCGATGCGGAGCAGGACGGCAACGGGCGGTGTGCGGCCGTAGCGTTTGCGGGCGTCCTTGAGCTGGTCGCGGCATTCGACTTGGGCGCGGACCTTTTCTTCTTCGGTGAGGTCGGGGTTGGTCTTGTGGAGCCACATGCCGAGGATGGCCTTGACGGGGCCGATGCGTTTGGGTTTGGGAACGGGGACTGGGACTGGGACGGAGTCGGGGTCGAGGTTGAGGGCTGGGGTGGTATCCATTGGAAGAACTCCTTTCATATATATGGGGGAGTTCGTTGCACTGGGGAGGGGGAAACGCGGAAAAAAACGGGCAAAACGTGGGAAAAAACACGGACGAACACGGACGAACACGGACTGGCACGGACGGGGGAAAGTGGACTGAGTGGACTGAGTGGACAGGGGGGCAAGCGGTTGAGAAGAACGGGCTTTCAGATCGCGCGAGTAGCCCTGAGCGAGGAGGTTTGAGCAGTAGGGG
>JBAZRU010000577.1:0-4922 GCA_041662805.1 Candidatus Hydrogenedentales bacterium
TTTCCGTGCTATGCTTGGATCACGTTTACATCGTTCTGTCTAGTCCTAATTTACTGCGCCTGAAGGGTTTATACTGACCGCCATGTCTGTTACCCGTCGCTCGTTCATTGGCCTGTCCGCTGCCGCTCTTGCGGCCTTCACGCTCGACCCAGACCGTCTCTTGTGGCGTCCTGGCGCGAAGACGATCTTTATTCCAAGCGCCACGGTGCGACCCACCGGACATCGGGTTTGGTATGTGAATAGGAGATGCAGCGGTGATGGACTCAGCCCTGGTACGGCGATGTCCTCGCTTTCTGAGGCTTTCTGTGCTGCTGCTGAAGGCGACACCATCATTATGGTCAGGGGTTGACTGAATGAGCCTCCCGTCCCGTGCTTCCGTCAACGCTCGCCGACACGCTCTCATCAACGACTACCGGCGCAAGGTCATGGAGAAGTACGACGTGACCCTGTTTCCGCATCAGGCCGAGTGGATGCTGGCGTCGGAAGGCTTCGTGCTCACCGATCAGGCTCCCGAACGCGGACAGGCGTCCACGCTGGTCATGCTGGAGGATGAGGCGATAGAGCCACGGCTGATCGTTCCGCGTCCTGGCGGCCCCGCACACGCTTTGGTGGACCTGGCTGGGTTCAAAGGCGGCAAGAGCTTTTCCCTCGCCATGTTCGCGTCAGGGTTTGCCGGCGTCGATGGGGCCGTGGACTTCATCGGCCTTGAGTACGACACGTCCGAACCGGAGTTCAATTACCTCGCGGAGTTCCTATTGTCTGAACGCGGTCTGTGCCTGCCAACCACGTCGTTCCGCAACAATAAGAAGGACGGCGCGATGTGGATCACGCTTGAGAACGGCGCTCACTTCGAGTGCAAGAGCTACCGCGCCTCTCGCAAGTCAGAGACGATGAAGGGGAAGACCCGCGATGCCTATATCTTCACCGAGGCGTACCAGTTGCCGGGCCTGCACGTCTACTCGCACGTCTCGCAGAACTTGCGCCAGCGTGACGGGTTCGCCGCGTTCGCCACGACGCCTGACCGCGCATGGGTGCGAGAGCTACACGACAAGGGCCACGGCAAAGACCCCTACTGGCACTGCACCTGTGACGTGGATGCGAAGTGCAACCCGTTCACCTTCGACGCCGCCGCGCGTGATCGTGACGACCCAGACAAAGGCGGATTGATGACCCGCGAACGTTTTGCAGTAGCGTGGGGCGGCAAAGTCAACCGACACATCGGTGCCGTGTACGACTACGAGAAGCACGCACAGATGTTTCACCCCTTGAACGCGCCACACTTGTTTGACAAGGAAGCGCATGAACAGGCGATGCAGGTAGTGTCGTAGGTTATTTGGGGAGTCCGTTGTCGCTGTAGAAGCCGAGCAGTCTCAGGATGACATGGCGTAGGCTATGCCCGTCCTTGACCGCTCGGCGCTTTACTCGAATCCAGAGATCGTCTGGAATGTCTCGGAGTAGGTAGAACTTCATTCCGATTCGACAGCGCGGATAAAGTCCAGAATGCGCTCCGACCAACCGTCGATGTGCGTCCACTGACCGTAGCCAACACCGTTCTTATTGGTGGCGACGTTCACCACGTAGCCACGTCCAGCCGGCGCTGACACGCGGTCGCGCGACTGCTCATCGGTGATCACGATCACCCGGTCAAACCGAGCCAGGGCCGAGACGCCGGACACCGCCCAACCCATCTCCGTGCCACCGTGCGGCTGAGAACGCAGAATGGCGTCAACGAGCGCCAACCCGCGATACGTAGGAATCTCGACCACATGGTTCGAGAACGAGAATACGCGGCAGTCGTCGGTCAACTCTCGCACCAACACGGCCAACCCTGCGGCCACGTCGCACCGCTTCATCTCCGACTTGCCGGAAAGCGCCTCATCCATCGACCCCGACACGTCCACGATAACAGCGGTCTTTCCTGCCAACTTCGGCAGTTCAGCCGTCACCTTTAGCATGGCGTCGTTCAACTCCTGGGCGAACGAAGGAGCGTGGCGCACAGCCGCAATGAAGCGAAACGGCAGCACCTTGTCGAACGCGCCAGTAAACCGAGCTCGGACAAGTGACGTATCGACCGACGACTCGACCATGTTCCGCAGGTTTCGCAGGAACGCCAAGCCGCCGAGCTTGTTTTCACGCAACAGGCGCTCGAATGCTTCGCGCTTGTTGGCGCCGGACGACAGGGCGACCTCCCACGTATCAGGTGCGGCCAACGTACGAGTCGTAACCTGCTTCCACGTCGCTGCCTGTTCGTCGTTCTTGGGCTTCGGGTGAACGAGTCGCAACACGTCTCGCAGCTTCACGCCGGCATCGCGGTCGTACTTCGCCAACGTCTCGGCCTTGAACTTCCCGAACGCCCGCGCCAGACCGCGCTTGGAACCTGCCGACAGCGGCTCGGGTCGCTTCGCGGTGCCTGACGACTTGCCGCCCCAGTACATCGCCAGGTATTCGCCCATTTCGTCCGGTCGCTGAATGACGTGGGCCAACGTGTCGGCTACGACGCGGCCGTTGCCCTTCACACGCGCCAACTGGCGCACCAAGTAGAGCGGGACGTGCCGCAGATACATCGTGTAGCGCGCCTCGATAGCGAGCGCGGCCACATCGGACGGCTTACACTGAGCGCAGAGGGCATCGATCCGCTTCGCGTGATCCTTGCCTGACTCGTAGAAGCCCGACTCCCACAAGAGCGCCGTCATCACCGACCGGCGCAACTCCTGCAACGGCGTGATGTGTGCGGCCTTCCCGCCTTCGTGCGTGAACACCGGAGGACGCTCAATAGTGACATTCATACGGGCCATGACAGACTCCACGGGTAAACGACGGCGAGAAACACCGAGCGCGGCTCTGGTTGAGTCTTGTGCTCTAACCATCTGAGCTACCGGATATTGCTATCCAGGTGGGACTCGAACCCACGACCCCAAGAGCGTGAAGTAACCGCGCCCTAACACTACGCCGTCAACGAAAATGCCACCGGAAAACAGTTGGCCGGGTTGTACTTTTAACAGAAGTAACCTGACCATACACCACGGCGGCGAACCTAAATGTTACGGGAAAGAACGGCCCCGGCTATTGTCGTGCGCTGCCTTGCGGCCCGCTTCCGTTCTCCCAAAGAAGTAACCGACGCCTACACCACGTAACGGAAGTGATTATTAATTGATTATCAGAGCCTTGTCAAGAGGCAGGCTACAATATGGCTCATGACGCGAGAGCACCTTCGCCTTCCCGCTAACACGCAATTCCAGATGGGAGCCTTTACTGGAAGGTTCTCGTCTGCCGTCATCATCGGCTTGATCCCCGATCACCCCGTACTCGTTGTTGAGGAAATCCCGAACTATCACTACGTAGGTGATGGAGAAATCGAACTATCAGGATTGACCTCGGTGGAGTGGGGCGAGCTTGTGGTTCGCACCTGGCGCACGTACGCGGGCGCGCACGAACCGGCGAAGGCATGGGTCGATCCTGAGACGGAGTTCACGAACGAGATGAAGCGCTGCAAGTTGCGGCTCAGAAAGAACGAAGGCCACGGCCCGGAGTTGCAGACCGAAGTGCTCCGCGAATACTTCCATGAGAACCGCATTCTCTTGGCGCCGTGGATGGTCGTGTTGCCGTCCGAAATCAGCCGAGCGCGCTGGCCGGCTGAGGAATCGTCGGCCTATCAGGTCCGCGCGCGGGGCCAGGACTACACCCTGTCGGCATTAGAACAGGTTATCTCACGGAGACCTGCCGCGCGTGTGTTTGGTAGTCCCGCGCAGCCACATTGGATAACCACTCGTATACAAGGTAATAACTCTTTGGACCCCAAAACGGACTCCCATCTTGGAAATCTGTAGGTTTTGGGGTACAGTTGGCCCGTTCAGCAGATAGGAGCCACCCGGCTCCTTGGGGGTACCCTGCCGGCGTAGGGGGCTGGTCACGCCGGAACTTTCTGAGGGGTCCATGCCTGTATCTAAGCACGCGGACGAACGCGACGAACTCCTGGCGCTGATCGACGTGTCCCGCGCGCGCGTCAGCCAATGCTTCTCGCGGGCCATGAAATACATGGAAGCCGTTGAGGGCGACAACAACCCAACCTGCCTTGACGACGCGCAGAAGGAACTCGTCACCGTCGCCCGCCTCATTCGCGCCCTGCGCGATTACCAGCAGATGTACCGCGCGTCCACTCCAGGAGTTCCCTCCAATGTCACACCCGTTTAAGTCCCTCACGCCTTCGGCGCCCACCATGCAGATGGTGATGGATGCCCTGATCGATCTGGAACGTCGCGTGCAGGAGTCCGCCGAGATCACCGACATGGTGCTCGAAGAACTGCAACTGCGCGTGATCTTCCTCATGAACACGATCCGCATCACGCGCCAGTTGCAAGGCGGCATCGCCGGCCCGGACGGCAAGGTGCCTTCCGAAACCAAGACGGCCTTTCAGGTCTACATGGAGATCGGCCGCGCGAAATTGATTGAGGAACGAGCCAAACATGCCGCGAGTCTACAGGCAGCAGCAGACGCCGAAGCCGCCCAGTCGAACGGGGCCACCCACGCTGGCGAAGACACCGCCGCCGCCCTCGCCAAAGCCGCAGGACGAGTCACCCACTGACGCCGATGAGGAACACGCGCCGATCACGTACGACCCGCACATGGGGGGCGCGTAGCTGCGATGTATAGGATACGCGGCACGGTGAAACTCACGGGCGTCGTGAAGAAGTTCGCCATCGTGTCGGGCGACGACGCCGTCGAGTATTTCCTGATCCCGTCTCTCATGAAACAGCCTCACATTTACACCTGTTTGCGTCCTGGCTCCGTTGTGGAGTTCGAGCCAAAGCCCACTCCCGCTGGCTGGCGAGCCACTGATGTGACTGTCCTGTCGATCACCACGAAGGACACGGAGTCACATGGCACGGAAAGCCTCGTCCGGTAACAAAGCCAAAGACAGCCTC
>JBAZRU010000578.1:0-4915 GCA_041662805.1 Candidatus Hydrogenedentales bacterium
CCACGTTCGACCCGATCTTCTGGGCGTTGGATCTAGGCCATCCCACGACAATTGAAGGCAACGCGACCGATCTGAACCCGGAGACGCATGCGATTGCGTGCCTGGTGCGCTACGAGTTCCCCGCGCGCGGCGAAATGCCGCCTGTGACCTTGACGTGGTACGACGGGCTGCGTCCCCCGCGCCCGCGCGAATTGGGCCAGGAAGACGCGCTGGGGAATACCGAGGGCGGCACCTTATTCAAGGGTTCCGAGGGGATGCTGACCTGCGGCGTGTACGGGGAAGATCCCCGGCTGCTGCCCGCATCGCGCATGAAGAGCTTTACTCCGCCCGCGCCCAGCATTCCGCGCGTTAACGGGTCGCACGAGGACGACTGGGTCCAGGCCATCAAGAATGGCGGGAAGGCTGGCGCGGACTTCTCGTACTCCGGCCCGCTCACGGAAGTTTGCCAACTCGGCAACATCGCCAAACGCATGAACGCCAAACTCGAGTGGAACCCCGATAAGTTGGAGTTCCCGAACATGCCCGAAGCGAACCAGTATGTGAAGCGGGCGTACCGGGACGGGTGGACGCTATAAACCGCGTCTGTCTCGGTGCATTCGGTCGCGCACTGAGTCTGGAAGGGGGCGGTCTCAGGCTCCCAGATATCCGGGACTTAACGAGTACTCACTTGAGCACAGGCCGCAAGACGAAGTTCCTGTACTGAACGGCGGAGTGGTCGCCCTGCAGGTAGATTGGGCCGGGACGAGACTCATCGGACCAAAGGGCTCCGCCCGTGCATCCTGCCAGGGGTTGATTGTCGACAATCGTGCGGCCATTGAGCTTCACGGTGGCATGACGGTCGACGAGGGTTATGTCGAGCGTTTGCCATTCGCCTGCCGGTTTCTCCGCAGCGACCAGAGGAGTAACGCGCCCGTATATGGCCCCCATGTTGTGCGAGTCGAGGGGTTTTCCGAAGCTGTCACGGATCTGCACTTCGTAGATGCCGCGCAAGTAAACGCCACTGTTGCCATCGGTACCGACGTTTACGTCAAAGGTCAAGTTGAAATCCTCAAACGCGCTCTCCGTAATCAGATTGCCGTAGCGGACGTAGGGTTGGCCGTCCTGCTGAGCAGGGTCATTCTTGAGCACACCATCCACGACCGACCACCCGTTGGCCACGGCCTCGTCGTTTGGTATCCAGCCTTCGGCATCCTTTCCGGCAGGGTCCTTGCTCGGAAGTTTGCCCCAGTGCGCCCCGCCGGAGACGACCCATCCTTGAAGGTCTTTCCCGTTGAACAAGGGCACCGGTTCTCCGAATCGCACTGTCGCGAGATTGGGGGGCGAGGGTAGTGGAGGGATTCGGATTCCCTTGAATTCCTGCTTGTAAAGCACTGTCCCGTCAATGCTTGGCTCCTGAAAGACGCCTTGAAGGGCGTCTCCACTCAGGGTGGCCGAAAACATGACGGGGTGCGGCTGGGTACGCACGACGTTTCCTGCAGCGTCCCGCACCTCTTCACTCACAATCCGCAATCCGTAAAGGGTGCCGTTGTCGAAGTAGACCCGTGTCTGGGGTTCCGGACTACCGCCGATCCAAAGCAAGGTGCCTTCGAAGTAGCCCGCGTCACGTTTCACTTCAAGCCAGCCCGCGCCTCCCGAGGCGGGCGTCAATGCCCAGCGCCCAAGAAAAGGACTCTCCTGAGATGTCGCAGTCGCCGTGATACCGGTCGTGAAGATTGCGAGCACCATAACCAAACGCATGCGGGACTCCTTCGCAATAGCTCCTGCCTCAATTCGCGTGTACGACTCCACAGGATGCTACCCGACACCGGTTCGCGCGTGCAATCGGTTCAGGTCTTGCCCATTCAAGTGCTTGCACACTGCAAGCTCAGGAGGTATAATTGGGATATGCCAACACTCTATGTTCGTGAGATTCCAGACAGCCTGTATAAGTTGGCGCGTGAGACTGCGGCGGCGCAGGGTCGCTCGCTCAGTTCGTATGTTGTGACTGTCCTTGAGCAAGCCATGGAAGATGAGCAGAAGCGCAGGGCGCGGTCCGAGGCACTCACCAGTATTCGTCGTCGCAGACGCCGTTTGCCCGAAGACGCGCCTGACAGCGTAACCATAATCCGACAAATCCGCGACGAGAATGAGTGATCAACCTCTCAGGTGCGTGGTTGATGCGAACGTGGTCTTGAAGCTCTTCTTGGAGCAGCCAGGCTCGGATTTGGCCGATGCGCTCTTCTCCCGGTTTGAGTCTGATTCCCGGGCTCGGTTCTATGTGCCTGGCTTCTTTTATGCCGAGTGCACAAGCGTATTGGCATTGTACGTTCGCCAGAACCAGCACCTAGCGCAATCCGCACGGCAAGACATGGCCGAATTGCTTGCGTTGGGACTGGACGTGGTTTCCACGAAAGACCTTGCGACAGACGCGCTGGACATTGCCCTCACTTACACCCTCAGCGGATACGACGCATTCTATGCAGCGTTGTCACGTCGCATGGAAGTGCCTCTGATTACCGCCGACCAGAAGATGGCGCGGGCTTTGGCTGGGAAGCCGTTCGACATTCGCCTCCTGGACGATTTCAGCGCTTCGTCTTCGTAGCGATCAGCGTTAAGCGAGCAGTTCGTCGCAACGCTCTATCCCGCCGCGCTTCGTTTTGATACAATATGTCCATGGCAAACAAACAGCGTGCTTCGATTAGAAACATAGAGCCGCCCTCTCGCGCTCCGGTGCTCGTGGCGATGGGCGAAGTGGCGCGGGCGGCTACCTTGACGCGGTATCTCCAAGGGGTGGGGTATGCCGCGGAGCAGTGCCATGACGCGAAAGGGGTGCTGCGGCTGACGGGGCGTAAGCCATTCGAGGCGTTGGTCTTGGACATGGACCTCTCGAAAGAGGCTGGGGTCGATTTGGTGTCGTATGTGCGGCGGGGGAGCCCGCGCACGCGGATTATCCTCCTGTTCGACATTGCCCATATCGACGCGGCGGTGGACGGGGTGCGCAAGGGGGCGGCGTTCTATTTGCCGAGCACGTGCGACCCGACGGATGTGGGTCTGGTGGTCAACAAGATGTTGCGCGGGTTGGCGCACGAGACGGCGGCGGACCGGCTTGAGCAGAACATGTTCGAGGAGATGGTCGGCGAGTCGTCTGCCATGAAGCGGGTGATCGAGGTCATCTCGAAGGTCGCGCCAACGGACAGCACGGTCCTGCTGCTGGGAGAAAGCGGGACGGGCAAGGAAGTGCTGGCCAACGCCGTGCACCGGCTGAGTCCGCGCCGGGATATGCCGTTTATCGCGATCAACTGCGCGGCGTTGCCGGACCAGTTGCTCGAAAGCGAGATGTTCGGACATGTGAAAGGGTCGTTCACGGGGGCGGATTCGGACAAACAGGGGCTGTTCGAGGAAGCGGACGGCGGGACGATCTTCCTGGACGAAATTGGCGACATGGCGTTGGTGACGCAGGCGAAGTTGTTGCGCGTGTTGCAGAACGGCGAAATCCGGCCCGTGGGGAGTTCCAAGTCGATGCGCGTGGATGTGCGTGTGATCGCCGCGACGAACCGGGACCTCGAGCAGGCAGTGGCGTCGAAGGAGTTTCGCGAGGACCTGTATTTCCGCTTGAACGTGATTCAGATCAGGATACCGCCGTTGCGCGACCGGCTCGATGCGCTGTCGAAACTGGCGAATCATTTCCTTGGCCAGTTTAACCGGCAATACGGCCGCAATGTGACGGGATTCGACGAGCATGCGCAGGTGTTGTTGCGCAACTACGAATTTCCTGGGAACGTTCGCGAGCTGGAGAGTATCGTCGCGCACGCAGTGATCATGTGTGACGGGCAGATTATCCGCGCCGCCGATCTGCCGGACAGCGTGATCCGAGGCAGCCGGCCGCGGCTCGCGTTGCCGAACTATGCGAGGGATGAGATGCCAACGCTGACGGAAATGGAGTCGCAGATGATCCGAACGGCGTTGGAACGGATGAACGGAAATCAGACCGAGGCTGCGAAGCGGTTGGGGATAAGCAGGTCGACGTTGTGGCGGAAGATGAAGGAGTATGGAATCGGGTTGTAGGCGGGGAGAAGACAGGAGGCCGGCAGGATGCCGGCGGTATAAAGAGAAAGACACAGGCGAGGGCGCCTGCGCCACATCGTTTCGCACCGTTCCAAACTGTGGGGCAGCCGCCCTCGGCTGCCGATCTTAGGAAGACAGGACAAGGAGAGAGCACATGCGGGGTAGGTTCAATCGTTTGCATGCGATGCTGTTGGTTGCCGCCTTGGTGGCGCTCTCGGCGCGGGGAGAGACGGCGTTCTACGTGTCGCCCGGCGGAGCGGACGCCAACACGGGGACGAAGGAGGCGCCGTTTCGGACCTTGGGCCGCGCGCAGACGTTTGTGCGCGAGAAGGCGGCGGCCATGCAGGAAGATATCACTGTCTACGTGAGCGGGGGAGTGTATCGCCTGAAGAGACCCTTGGTGTTCACACAACAAGATTCCGGGCGCAACGGACACGCCATTATCTGGAAAGCCGTGGAAGGGGAGAAGCCGGTCCTCAGCGGCGGAATCGTTGTCGAAGGATGGACGCAAGACGCGGAGGGACGGTGGCAGACGAAGGTGGACGTCGAGGACATGCGGCAGTTCTACGTGAACGGTACGCGTGCGCAACGGGCGCGGGGCGCGTTTCCGGAAGGCGGCGGACGCTACGGGGAGATGCAGGCCATCGACGCCGATGCCGGGCACACGGCGCCGGGCGAGGCGATGGCCGATTGGCGCAATTCCGGGGACATCGAGTTCGGGTATCTCAGCTCGTGGAGCCACATGATCTGCAAAGTGAAGAGCATCGCGCGCGGTGGAGCAGGCGGCGTGAAGATTGCTATGCAGCAACCCGGATTCTTCCTGGCATCGCGCAAGGAGGGCCGGCAAGCGGAATTGCCGTCGTATATCGAG
>JBAZRU010000579.1:0-4901 GCA_041662805.1 Candidatus Hydrogenedentales bacterium
CTGAGCGTGTTATCCATTCAGCGCCTCGCTCGTTCGGAACAGCATGCCGTGGAATTGGCTCCATTCTTCTTTGCCGGACTCAAGCAAGCCGCGGCCCGTCGCCGTGATGTAGTAATACTTCCGTTTGCGCCCCGCGCCGGAGTCCTGCCATTGGGCCCGCACCTTGCCGTCCTTTTCCAACTTGTGCAGGATCGGATAGACGGTCCCCTCTTGCCACGTGAACGCGCCATCGGCCTCGGCGTTGATCTGCTTGATGATCTCGTAGCCATAACTCGCCTCCCGCGCCAACACGGAGAGAATCAGCAGCGCGGTGGAGGCGCCCATCAGTTCTTTGGTGTACTTGTCCATGGCTTGCTCCTTCAAGGGGAGTACACCAAGAAGTTCTATGGTCGTCAAGACAAAAAGAGGGACTACAAGGACTACAAGGACTACAAGGACAGCAGGGACTGCGGGGATCTCAGGCTATATGCCGGGCATTCTCGAATTCCTTTACGTGCAGCCTTCGACTCTGATATGGTATCGGCGCTTTGCTTGGCGGCGCTTCATTGGCGATAAAGCGGATCATGGCTTCCTGCCTATTCGGGGTGATTTTATGGAGCAAGTTATTGGGCTACATTACATTGACGTAGTCATCATCGTCGTTTACATGATTGGGTCGCTGGTCCTGGGGTCGTTTTGCGCGAGGTATGTCGGCAACGCCGAAGACTTCTTCCTCGCCGGCCGCGCGCTCCCATTCTGGGCGATTGGGTTCTCCATCGTCGTGAGCGACATCGGAGCAACGGACTTTGTGGCCGTTGCGGGGGCTGCGTATCGAAACGGCATATCGGCCGCGAACTTCGATTGGATGGGCTCGATGCCTGCCATGGTCATCGCGGCGTTTATTTTCGTGCCGTATTTCTGGCGGTCCGGCGTGTTCACGATCCCGGAATTCCTGGGGCGGCGCTACAACACGGGTGTTCAATTCATCAACGGGTTGATCTGGGTCGTGGTCCAGTTCGTGATGTTGGCGGTGATGCTTTGGATTACGGCCGACAAGCTGATGTACACGATTCTCGGCTGGGACCCGCACTGGACGCTTTGGATTACGGTTATCATCACGGGGTGCTACACGTTTGGCGGCGGTCTGACTGCCGTGGTTTTCACGGACGTGGTGCAGTTGATCGTGATGTATGTGGGCGGCCTCGGACTTCTTGCCTTGTGCCTGTGGGAAGTCGGCGGTTTTGGCGCGCTTCAAACGAAGGTATTGGCCTTGGGCCCGGCGTATGCGAACCATTTCAACATCTTGCTTCCGAACGACACGACGGGGCCTTTCCCGTGGACGGGTATCGTCTTTGGGCTAGGGCTTGTTATGGCCGTCTCGTATATGAGCGGGAACCAGCTCATCGTGCAGCGCACCTTGGGCGCGCGCTCGGAATGGGACGCGAAGGGCGGCATGTTGTTCGGCGGCTTCCTGAAGTCGTTTATTCCGTTGATGGTGGCGCTGCCGGGCCTGTGCGCGGTGGTGCTGCTGCCCGATTTGGGTATGGAGAACGCGGACCGCGCGGTGCCGAGCCTGATTCGCGTGTACTTGCCCGCGGGCTTGCGCGGACTCATGTTCGCGGCGCTGTTTGCGGCGTTAATGTCGCACATTTCGGCGACCCTCAACTCGGTCACGACCATCACGGTGACGGACGTGATTAGCTTGATTCGGAAATGGACCGGGGGTGGGGCGTTCTCGCCCAAGACGTCCCTGAACCTGGGGCGGGCAATTACCGCCTTTTTCGTGATCACGACGGGACTGTCCGCGGAGGCCCTCGGGAACAGCGACCAAATTTACGTGTTCTTGCAGACCGTGCTTTCGCTGTTTCAAGGGCCGCTTCTGGCGATTCTGTTGCTTGGGATTATGTGGCGGCGCGCGACGGGCTGGGGCGGCCTTGCCGGTCTCGTTCTCGGCGTTGCCTGCTGCTTCGTTCTGAACTACACGCCAGACCTCTTCCCCAGCGAATTTCCATTCCTCTTCGTGGCCTGGTGGTCTTTTGTCTTCTCCATGGCGGTAACGGTCATCGTGAGTCTGTGCACGCGCCCCGAGTCCGACGAGAAGGTTCGCGGTCTTGTGTGGGACAGTGTCGTCAAGGACGATGACGCCCAAGAGGCGCTTCAAGGGAGGGTTTCGTAATGGCTGCAGGCGGATTCAATCTCGAAGAGGCGTTCATCGAATTCTGCAAGGACGTTTTCCACCCAATTCTGGCGCCGATCTTTCACCCGATAAACGATGCTCTGGCCAAGGTGTATCAGCCCTACGCGAGCATCTGTGCAGTGGGTCTTTTCGTGATCGCGATGTTCATCGTCGGGGTTATGATTAACGAGAAGTACGTGAATCGGGGCCGGACCGTTCTCTGTATGACCCCTCACGTCATTGTTTACTTCTACTTCCGATAAGGTGCGCACTCATGGCAAATGATCTCCAATCCAAAGACGCCAAGGTACGGCAGACTGCCGAACGAAAGATGATGCGGCGCGATGGCGAAATCTATATCGCGTTGGGTTGCTTCATTTTGGCCGTCGGTCTTCCCGTACTCGCCGGCACGTATTTCGCGCAGGCAGAGGGCCATATGCGCGCGGCCGTCGTCAATCTCGTGTGCAGCCTTGTGCTCCTGCTCATCGGTGTGGCCTCCATCGTGTATGGCCGGCTCGTCCTCGCGCGGCATAAGCGTTTGACGTGACCCTGTTCGGTCTTCCGGGGAGGCTCTCCGGCGCGGATGCAGTGGCGAAGTTTAACCGTCCCCGTTTCCGCAACCTCTTTGGTCTGCTGGCGCGCAGGATTCGCATTCACGAGCCCGGTGACTCTTCGACGCGCGTGCCCCCGTTTATCGAACGGTTGTGGATGCCCTCGTACGCCTTGTGTTTTCACACCGAATTTGGCGAGAAGACCAGCCTCGTGTGGGCCGCGATAGACGCGTGGAGCGGGGCATTCACGCTCATCGACAACTATGACGAGTTTCAGTCCGTGGACGCCGAGGGGGAGTCGTTTCCGCCGAACCTCGACGAGGCGACGGCGGTGGAAATGGCACGGAAGTGCCTGCTTCAAGCCGTGCTGCGACAACGGGGCCAGTTCAATAAGCCGATTGTTGGCGACTTGGAAAAGTCGCTTGTATTTCACATGCCTGTGTGGGTGTTGTACCGGCGCAGACGGAACGGCCGGATCGACATTCGTGTGCTGGAAGGGCACTCGGGGGCGATCGCGGGCGCGAAGATGCGCGTGGCCGTGTTGGACGCGCTGATCGCCTCCGCGAAACGGGGCAAAAACACAGTGTAGTTCATCCGGTAGCGCAGCGCTCGAATGGCGCGACCGCTATGCCGTTAACAAGATAGAAAGGACTGTTTTCTCATGCGTACGAGAATGATCGCACTCATCATCATCGCCTTTGGCGCACTAAGCGCCGGCGCGCAGGCCCAAGACAAACCGACCTTTGCCGAGCGGCTTGGGTGGCCGAAAGGGTCGAGAGTCGTTATCTTCCACAGCGACGACGCGGGGATGTCGCATTCGTCGAACGTGGGGGTTATCGAGGGGATCGAGAAGGGGCTTGTGACTTCCGCGAGCACGATGATGCCGTGCGGGTGGGTGCCGGAGTGGGCGAAGTACATGAAGGAGCATCCCGAATTCGATAACGGTCTGCATCTGACGTTGACCTCGGAGTGGGAGAATTATCGTTGGATGCCCGTAGCGGGAAGCGCGGCGGTGCCGACGCTGTCGGACGAGCAGGGTTGCCTTTGGGACAACGTGGAGCTCGCCTCGAAGAACGCCACGCCGGACGACATCGAGAAGGAGATCCGGGCGCAGGTCGAGCGGGCGCAGAAGATGGGGTTGCCAATCACGCATCTAGATACGCACATGGGGACGGTGTACGCGCGCCCGGACTTTCTGGAGCGGTATATCAAGGTGGGCGTGGAGAAGCATATCCCGATTATGATCATGGGCGGTCACATGACGCACACGATCAAGTCGGAAGGGGAAGCCGTTGCCGCGTTGAAAACGCTGGGCATCGGGGAGAAGGTTTGGGAAGGCGGGTTGCCGGTTCTCGACGATCTGATCACGTATACGTACGATGTGAAGACGTTCGACGAGAAGAAGGCGATGGTCATCGACGCGCTTAGGACCCTAAAGCCGGGGGTGACGCAGATCATCGTGCATTGCACGCGGCCCACGGAGGAGTTCGCGTTTATCACGACGTCGGGCGAGACGCGGCTGAACGACTTGCTTGTGGTGATCGACCCGGAGGTCAAGAAGGCCGTGGAAGACGAGAAGATTATTCTCAGCACTTGGCGCGAGCTGCAACAACGTCGCGACAAGGCCGGGAAATAGCCCTAGGTGGAGATTGCGCGGAAAACAGGGACAGACACGTCTCCGTCCGCAGTAGCGGACTTCGCTTGTGTCAGTCCCTGTTTTCCCGAGTAGGTTACAGCAAGCGGCACAGCGGGAGGACATTGGCATGGGCGGTGAATTGCGCGTAACGGTCTGGAACGAAGGGCTTCACGAGAAGCACAACGAGGATGTCGCGAAGGTCTATCCGGACGGCATGGGCACGGAGATCGCGCGGGCGTTGCATGGCAAGCCGGGGATCGCGACGGTGCACGTGGCGGAGTTGGAGCATCCCGAACACGGATTGCCCGACCACATCCTCGATACGACGGATGTGCTGACGTGGTGGGGGCACCTTGCGCACGACCAGGTCTCGGACGCCATCGTGGAGAAGGTGTACCAGCGGGTCATGGACGGCATGGGCCTGTTGGTGCTTCATTCCGGCCACTACTCGAAGATCTTCAAGCGCCTGATGGGGACATCGTGCGGGTTGAAATGGCTCGAGATTTGCGAGCGTGAGCGGTTGTGGGTCGTTGATCCCGGGCATCCCATCGCCGACGGA
>JBAZRU010000580.1:0-4871 GCA_041662805.1 Candidatus Hydrogenedentales bacterium
TCAGGAGAGTATTCGTGCGTTCTTCTGGCCCGCTGCCGAGCATGTCGCGTCGGAGGCCGAAGGGGTTATCTTCAGCACAGCCCGCGGGGAAGGTGTCTCATGAGCGCCGTCACGTACATCGACGCCTGCAAGGTCATTCATGAATACCTCACTATGCAGAACCCACCGAGCGGTACATCCTTGCTATATCCCCTCGTTGGTGCGCGCGTCGAGATTGACGTCAACCCGCGCGAGTTTCAGAACGCCCAAGCGTCAGTCGTATTGGCCGAAGTCGGCGGGGACAAACGCCACTCTTCACCCATCTCGGCCCCAAGGATGGAATTCCGTTGCTATGGGGGCGGAGACAACCCCGAGTTGGCTCGGCAGGTCTCGCTTGCTCTGTCCGCTCAGTTGCACCGGGCAAATAACGTGGTGTGCACAAGTGGCGTGCTCATGTCCGCAATGAAACAGGGCGGGGGTGGCCTCGTTTGGACGCCACCCGGAGTGTGGCCCTACATCGTCGAATGGTTTCGAATTCTCGTTAAACCGAAGGAGACTTAGTCATGCCCGATTACAACAGCGATTTCGAAGCGGTCCGATATGCCGATGTCGGCACGGCGCTTCCCTCCGTTTCCACTCCCCCGATCGTGTGGCCTTCCAGCCCCGGCGCGGCAGCCAACGAAAAGCAGACCGTGACCGTCACAGGTTCGCCGACGGGCGGTGACTTCACCCTCACCTATGGAAGCGCAGAGACAGCGGCGATTGCGCACAACGCATACGCGAGTGAAGTCGAAGAAGCCCTCGAAGCCTTGAGCAGCATCGGCGACGGCAACGTCAAAGTCACGGGCAGTGCCGGTGGACCGTTCTTGGTCGAGTTTATCCGCGACTTGGCTGGCCAGAATCTGGCAATTATGACCAAAGACGCCAGCGGCCTAACGGGCGGAACCACGCCGAATGTCACCATCGTGGAGACTCAGGCTGGCTCGACAGGCGGCGGCATTTGGACGCCGTTGCCCACGGTTGACGGCGAGAAGGGTGTGAAGCTTGTTGCGAAAGCGAACTCGAAGGATATCTGGCCGGGCGGGTCTGTGCGGCCCACAAGCAAACATATCCTCCAGGTCACGTTCGAGAAGATCGAACTCCAGCTCGAACAGAGCGGATTAACGGCCATTCGGTTCGCGTTCCCCTCATTCCCTCTCGTCGGCGGCAAACTCCAGTTGAGCGCCAGAAACGTGGAAGCACCCTACAAGGCGCTGGCCATTGAGAGTTCCGCAGGCGTCCTCGAGTTCATGAAGACAGCCTTGAGCCAAGAAAGCGACCTTCTGCTGAAGACGACCGACATCACCGAGCTTCCTGTCATGCTGAACACGTATGCCGATAGCAATGGCGTGGTCGGTTACTTCCATCCGTTCCAGTAATTCGTCACCCAAGTATTTGTCCCGACATTGAAGCGAACCGAGGGAATGAAATGAGCCTTTACGAACGTACCGAGAAAGAGATGGCGGACAACGCCGAGTTGTTCCTGTTCGCGACTCGCGACGGGAAGAAATGGTCGTGCCGCATTCGAAGTATAGCCACAGTAGATGCGTGGCTTGAACAAAGCGATGCGATTCTGCTCAAGGGTGACGAGAATGACGCGTTAGCCAAACGGGTCAACGAACTACAGGGCAAATACTTGCAGCTCAATGCACGCTTCGAGCAACAAGGGGACGCTCCTGAGCCTTCGCCGATGCCGGATGTCCCAGAGGTGAGCACGAACGGCATGACCCTTGGCCCGGCGCGGAAGGACCCCTCTCCCCTGCCGGACTCTCAGTCCACCGAAGAGAAGCGTGTGACTCTCGGCGAGATCGAAGATGCCAAGAAGCGCTTCGATTCCGTTATGTCCATCTGGCGCCAGCGCCTGCGCGAATATCTCACGGAGATGTTTGACGCCGTCTGCGAATACGACGAGAAGCTGAATCGCGACCTGATCCTTCGGGGAGAGGTCACCGACGCGCAGGTCATTGGGGCATTCATGAAGTTGAGGTACCACAGCGACCCTTTAGCCCAAGCACAAAGCGTTTCCGCCCAGATGGCGAAAGCGCGGCTCGAAGCCATAAGGCCGTAAAGAGCTCGGTTCCGTACCTGACCGTATTGGATTCCGTCGCGCAGTTGTTCGATATGACGGCATTCGATGTGGCCGTGCGGTGTACATGGGAGCAAGTTTGGATCATGGTGGCGCTTGGCAGAGAGAAGGCATCAAAGGCCCGCAGAGACGTTGCGAGACAGCGAAGCGGGACTGATAAGGCTATTCCTGTCAGTGAGGCGCTGGCTCTGATGGGTGTACGAGGGCGAACCTGATGGATCTTGCACAACTACGCGTAGTCTTCACGTCCGACGGACTCTCTGCGCTAAACAGTAAATTCACCGAGCTTCGCCAAAACGCCGATGAGAACCTCGGCGCGATCCGTCAGCAGGCTGGCGCGATGGCCCAGGGGCTTGGCATCGCGTTTGGGGCTATCGGTGCCACAATTACGGGCACGCTTGGCATTGCCGTGCGCGAGGCCGCCGAGTCCGAGAAGGCACAGGCACAACTTGCAGCCGTGCTGAAATCCACCGAGGGCGTTGCAGGAATGACTGCTGATGCCCTGAACAAGATGGCCAAGGAGTTGCAGTCAAATACGACGTATACGGATGAGCAAGTTACATCCGCCCAGTCCCTCCTACTCACCTTCACAAACATCAACAAGGACGTTTTCCCGGAGACGACCCAACTCACTCTCGACATGAGTACTGCCCTCGGCCAAGACCTGAAGAGCAGCGCCATTATGCTTGGGAAAGCCTTGAATGACCCCGTTCAGGGGGTTTCAGCGCTGCAACGGGTTGGTGTAAGCCTAAGTGCCCAGCAAGAAGAGATGGTCAAATCCTTCATGGCCGTCAATGACATTGCCGGGGCCCAGAGGGTAATTCTTGCGGAGCTTGGCAAGGAATTTGGAGGTAGCGCAGAGGCCGAGGCTGGCACTCTTTCAGGCCAAATCAAACAGGCAAAGAACGCACTGATGGACCTCCTTGAGTCTATCGGAAATGCGCTCACTGACGGAGGCGGCTTCAAGGGGCTCGTGAAGGCTGTCAAGGAGAACGTCCAGGGTGTTACTGACTGGGTGAACGCCCACCCAGGGCTAACCAAGGCCATCGCAGGTACGGCGGGTGCGCTTGGTGGCCTGATGCTTGTCCTTTCCCCGGTGCTTCTAATGATGCCTTCAATCATCTCTGCGTACAGCACGTTTCGAGTAATGTCGCTTGCCGTGTCTGCCGCCAATACCGCGATGGCCGCAAGCGCTGCCAGCGCTGCAGCGGGTGAAACCGCGATGGGCGTTGCCGCCCCCATTGCGACCGCCGGACTGTGGAGTATGGCCAGCGGAATTGCTGCCTGCACGATAGCAGCCCTCCCGCTGATTCTGGCGGTTGCGGCAATAACGGCAGTTGTGGTCGTTTTGGGGGCGATGGTCTTAAAGACTGCCTCGGCATACAAAGACCTATATGAGAGCGGCCAAGCGCTCGATGCCCAAATCCAGCGCTACATCGCGAGCTTACAGCAGCGCGGAATCGCGGTCGATCAGGCTAACTTCAAGGACATGAGCCGGTCTCAGATAATCGCGTCCATCCATGAGCAGGAACGCCAGCAGGAAGGTGCAACTCTGCGCGCCTATTTGGAATCCATCGCAGGTAAATCGGCCGCAGACGAGGCGTACGTTCGCGCGAAGAATCTCTCCTTGAATACGTGGATGACTCAAGAGGAAGCCGCGAGGGTGGCGTTGCTGAACCTGGACAGCAACACAAACATGGCGCTCCTGCAAGGCAATGAGCAGAAGACCAACGACATGTTGACATCGCTCGGCGTGCGTGTCCAGGCAACCAAGGAGGCGGAGAACCAGGTCGCGGCCACCGTGCTGGAGAGTACGGAATTCGAGTTCCAAACCCGGTCAACTGGTCACAAGATGACCAGCGAAAGCATGCGCGAACACTACGGGGCCATGGGCGTGAATGTTCTCCACTATACCGAAATGGAGGCGGCGGCGCTCTTGGACAGCGTTCAAAATACTCGCGAATGGGTTGGCGCTAACGCGGTTGCCATCGGCCAGAACAAAGCCGTTTACGACAAGCTCACTCCGGAGATGCAGCAATTCTGGGCAAAGTACGTCGATGAAGTCAGCAAAGGGAGTCGCAAGATCGGCGACTTCGGCGATGCGTCCAGCAAGATGGCCGAAGAGACAAAGCCGAGTATCGAGTCGGTCACCGAGAAGATGCGCACGATGGGCACCGAATCTACGGCAGCGATTGATAACATTCTAAAATCCGGAATGCAATTGCCGGAACAGCTCGGAGGTTCCGCTCAGCAAGCCGCGTACGCATTCAGCAAAGCAATGAATCAGATCGTAGCCGACGCGAACGCCGCCAGATACGCTACCGAAGGACTTGATTTGAATGTCACTCGGAGTCCGAGCATCAATGACCGAATCAAGGCATCGCTGGTACTTGCGAACGAACTGTTCGCGAACTCGTTCGGCGCTATCCAGATGCTTGGAATGCAGACACGGCAAGTAATTGCCCAGGAAATGGCGGCGATTCCGGTGCCCGGCTACTCGGGGGGATTTTCTGGGGTTGCAAAGTCCAACCGGAGTAGCGATGCCGCTGTCATCGCGGCGGATGCTATCGCGTCGGCCGGGTCCGGATGGTCTAGCAAGGCGACAAACGCCTCGGCGTCGACACCGGCCACGGCAAGCCAATCGGCAACGGCTGCAGGACGGGGATCCACGAACATCACGATTGAACGCCTGGAAGTTCGCGAGACTGCCGATGTCGACAATATCCTTCGAGTCCTCCAAGAGAAGTTGACCTTGAAGATGGCCATC